>NZ_JASKYT010000002.1:0-67241 GCF_041028275.1 Streptomyces sp. PU-14G | reverse complement strand
CCGGACGTGAGGAGTATGCCGTCGCTGATCACCACGCCGAGGCCGAACAGGGTGACGCCGACAGCCAGGGACGACCAAGCGGCACCGCGCCGGTACTCCCGTGGCCGGCCATGACTCCCTCCCCCCTCCCGCTCCCGCACTGTCCCCACAGCGGCGACGCACGACAGCAGCGGTGGCCATCGGCCCGCGGCCCAGGAGAGCCGGTGCCGACTCCCTCTCCACGATCGTGCGGCCTCGCAGCTGCCGCCATCCGCAGTGGCACCCATTCCCCGGGGTGCGGAGGCTGTACTTGTGCCGGTCGTCGGCCCCGCGGCCGGCCGGCAGCCCGACGCCCCCTGCTCCAGCGAAAGCAGGGGGCGTCGGGAACCGCGTGGGTGGGGTGTGGTCAGGGGTTACTTCCGCTGCCACACGTCCGAGAGGGCCTCGTCCACGGCCGCGGGGTCGGGCCCGGAAGGCGCCTGCGGAGTGCCGCCGCCCGGCAGTTGGGTGAGCCGGGGCAGCAGCTGTGCAGCCAGCAGCGTGGCCAGCGCGGACGTGTCGCCGCCGGCGGAGCCGTCCGTGCGCAGCACCACCGGCTGCGGGGCCTTGCCGGCGAGCTCAGCGCCCACGTCCAGCCTGCGGCGCGCCAACTCGTACTGCAGCACCGCGCGGTTGTCGCGGTAGGCCTGCGCGAGGGTGCGCTGGGCGCGCGCCTCGTTCTCGGCTGCGATCAGCCCGCTGCGGCCTCGCGTCTCGATCTCGAAGCGCACGTTCTGCGCCTCGGTCTCCTGCTCCTCCAGGAGCTGCGCGACCTGCTCGCGCGCCTTGTTGAGCGCCGCCTTCACCTCGACGATGCGCGCGTCCCGCACCTTCTTGGCCCGCTCGATGTCCATCTGCAGGCTGTCGATGCGACGCTTGCGCGAGAGCCCCCACTCCTGCTCGTACGCCGTGGCCTCCTTGGCGACCCGCTCCCGGGTGGCCAGGTGCTGCTGGTACTGGGCGGGCAGTTGCACATCGGGGATGTTGGCGCCCGTGATGCGCACGCCGTAGCGCGACAGCTGCCGGTTCAGCAGTTCCTGCATGTCTGCCACGTCCGAGCCGCGCAGGTCGTACGCCTGCTCGGTGCGCACACGGCGGCCACGCTGCCGGATGGCGTCCTGCACGGCGTTGGACAGGACGAGGTCGAAGTTGCCCGCGCCGATGGTGCGCACGAACAGCACCGCGTCCGTGATGCGGAACTTCAGGAAGAACTCGATGGCGCGCAGCGGCACGTTCTCCCGCGTCGGGCAGGCCACCACCGGTGCCGAGTACGGGATCTCGGTTGCCGTGTCCACCACGAAGTCCACTCGCGACCAGGGATGCCACAGGTAGTGCCGCCCCGGGTCCAGGGTGCGCGTGATGGCGCCGTACCGGGTCAGGATCCCGTTGGTGCCCTGCTCGATCTCCACGATCGAGGAACGCCACCACCACAGCGCCCCGACGACGAGGAACAGCAGTCCGCACACGAAGGTGACGGTCGCGAGCGTGTCGAACACCTCGCCCGCGGTGCCGTCCGGAGCCTGCACGGTGGCCATGGCGCCGCTGGTCACGGCGAGCAGGCCGAGCCAGAACGGCACCATCCACCACACGCGGCGACGGTGCTTGGGGATGATGACGGGGACGAGCGTGCCCGCCTCGCCTCCGCGCAGAAGTTGCGGAATGTCGCTCCAGGGCGCCACCTCCTCGGAGATGACGGACCTGCGGCTGCCCACCGCCGTGCTCATTCTGACTCCCCCCAGACATCGTCGCTCGGCCCGAAGGGACCGTCGGCGCCCTCCCCGGCACCGCGCCCGCTCCGCTCATCCGCGGGACGCTCGTCACTCCCCTGGCTTCCACCGCGCTCGCCGCGTGGCCCCGCGCCCGCGGGCGGCGGCGCCCCACCTCCGCCCACCTGTGCGGGCACGGTCGGCTGGTCGGCCTCGCGCAGGGCGCTGATCTCCGCCTCGCGTTCCTCGATACGGGCGGACACCTCGGCCAGCCGCGCGCGCACGGCTGCCATGTCCTCCTGTGAGAACAACTCTCCGCCCCGCTCGCCGACCAGCTCGCGGGCGAGCGCCAGGAAGTCCACGCCGACAGCGCCTTCCGCGCCTGCGTCCGCACCCCCTATCCGCACCAGCCGAGGCAGGTGGTCGGCGACCTTCTCCAGGGTGTCCAGCACCTGCTGCTGGTAGCGGTACTCCAGGATCTCCGGCGCCTCGGCAGCGGTGACCGCGCGGATGTCCAGCGCCTGCGCTTCCAGCAGCGCCGCGTTGGCCTTCGCCTCGGACTCCGCCTGCACGTAACGCTGCCTCGCCAGCGCTCCGGCGCGATTGGTCTCGCGCTCGACGGAGGTGTCCATCTGCGCCTGGTACTGCGCGATCTCCGCCTGGATCGCGGACAGTTCCTCCTGCTGGGAGGCCAGCTCCTTGGTCAGGTCGCCCTCGTCCTGTTCCTTGCGCAGCTGGAGCGCGTACTCGTGCGTGTACGCCTCCTTGGCGACCCGCACCATCTCCGGCGAGGCCAGGTCCATGCGGTATCCGCGATCCGAGGGTTCGGCGTGTGTGATGTTGGCGTTCGTCAGCTCGACAGCGGGCCGGAACTGCTGGTTGAGCTGCTCCAGCAGCCTGCCGGTGTCCTCGCCCACCATGTCGTAAATGCCCGCGGCCTCCTGCTCGTAGATGAGGCTGCGAATGGTCTCGCTCACCGCGTTGCTCAGCTTCTCCTCGAAGCCGCGCACCGCACCGAGCGTGTAGACGAACTCCACCGGATCGCTGATCCGGAACTGGATGAACAGGTCGATCGACGCCTTCACCCCGCCCCGTGTCGGCGCCTCGCGCACGGGTGCGTTGAACGGGTACTCACGCGTGGTGTTGATGATGTACGAGACGCGTTTCCACGGGTTGAGCAGGATGACCCGCCCCGGGCCCACCACCGCTTCCAGCTTTCCGAACCGGGTGATCAGCGCGTGGCACCCGTCCGGCACCATCACCATGCCCTGCCGCCACCACACGAAGGCCACCGCGCCGAGGGCCAGCACCCAGTAGTGGATGCCGAACAGCGGATTGAGCAGCCAACTGCTGTCGGTGAACGCCGAGATGACCGAGGTGACCGCCACACCGATGACGCCCACGACGAGCAGCATCGAGACCGGCAGCATGGTCATGAACGAGCGCCCACGCGGCAACACCATCGGACAGATGCGGTGCACCTGTTCCAGCCCGTCGCGCTTGAGCGCGCTGTGGTTCAGTTCCTCCCCCGCCTCGTCGAGCGGCACCGTCTTCTGTTCCATGACGGTGTCGATGGAACCGCCCTGTTCGCGCGCAGCGGGGAAATCCGAGGGATCCATCCCGTCTTCCCGGCGTTCCCCTTCGGGGGCCGCGCCGCCGGCCGCGCGGCGCACCTCCCCCTCGACCGCCTCGCGCGCGTCAGCGCCTTTGGTCACGGCCCGTGCGACTCTGCGCACACTCTCCCGTGCCACACAACCCCCTTGTTCACGTGGGACGCGTGTCGCACGCCCCCGTCGCTGTGCATCTGTGAGGCCCTCGCCCGCCCGTAACGCGGAGAAATAAAGGAAACGTCAAGGCCCCCGGTATGCGGCTGCTTCCCCGTTGCCGGCGGTTAACACATACACCGCTCCCGCAGCAGGTGTCACACCTGCCCAGACGCACTGCCGCGCCGGCTCGACTTCACGCCGTCGGACGGTCCCGCGGCCTCCGCGGGACCGTCCGGCCTGCCGCCCGGGTCACGTCGCACGCCCCGCGCCGCGAGCGATGTCCCTGGCGAGCTGCGAAGCGTCGCCGAGGGAGACGACGATCTCGTCGAACTCACCGCCCGCGGCCGACCTGTCGAGCAGGACCCGCACCCCGGGCTCGCCGCGCCGGGCGGAGACCAGTTGACGTGTCCCGGTGAAGACGCCCCACACACCGACCTTCGTGAAGAAGGACTGATACCCCTTGCGGCCTCCGCGCGTCGCGCGCAGCGGTCGCTCGACGCGCTCGACCTCACGGACGGCCGCCAGCGGAACGGTCACCGATCGCCTGCGGACCCACACGCTCTCCCGGCTGCTGAACTCGACCGTCAGAGAATCCCGCTGCACCTTCATCACTGCCATGGACGCTCTCCCCCTCTCCTCCGGCACCTCGGAGCGGGCGCCGCCCCGATGAGCGCCTGTTCTAGTACATGTATAACAGATAGGGTGTGCTGGTGCACCTAGTACTCGACCTCGACAGTGAGGTGCCGATCTACCAGCAGATCCGGGACCGTGTGGTGGAAGCCATCGCCGAGGGCCGGCTGGCCGGCGGCGCCTCGCTGCCCTCGACACGACAGCTGGCTGTGGACCTGGCCATCAACTTCCACACCGTGAACAAGGCCTACGACCTGCTGCGCCGCGAGGGGATTATCAGGATCAACCGCAAGAGCGGAGCCGTGGTGCGCCCCGACGCGGGCCAGGGTCCCGCGGACGTGGAGGGGGCCGCACACTGGGAGCGGCGGGCGCGCACGCTTCTCGCCGAGGCCGTGGTGCGCGGGATCCCTCGCCACGAGGTCGTCGACCGTGTGCGGGCGGTCCTGGACGGCTTCGAGGCGGCGGAGGAAGCCGGCTGAACGGCGCGGACGCGTACCGCACGAGGCGGTGCGCCGCTGCGCCGAGCGCGTGGGCGTCAGTGGCCGCGCGCGCCGGGCATGGGGCCCTCGGGGGCGCAGCGGTGAGCCGGACCGCGGGGGCGTTCCGTGCCGGTGCTCTCAGACGAGCAGGCCGACGGTCGCGAGGGCGGCGGAGCCGAGAGCGACCAGTACGACGATCACGCCGGTCAGCGCCCGCGGATTGCCGACGTTGACGGTCCAGCCCATGCCGACGCGGCGCGGCACGAGGACCGCCGGGTCACCCCCGTTGGCGTAGACGAGGCCGCCCGCATGCCAGTACCGGTCGTCGTCCCGCTGCACGAGCCCGGTGGCTTCGTCCTCCGGCCCTTCGGCAAGCCGCTGACCTCCGGGCCCGACCCGGACGACGAACCCGGCGACGATGCCGAACGTGACGAGGGCCGGGATGCCGACCACGGCGAACAGCAACGCCGTGGAACGCTCACCCGACCACACCATGGCTGACAGGCCCAGCAGCATGGTGTCGACCACCGCGCAGAGCGCGAGCAGGGCGCGGGAGCAAGCGGCCAGGAAGCGACGGTGGCGTGCCGCACCAGCCACCGGTCGTGCGGCGTCCAGATCAGGGCGCGCGCGCAGCATGGCGGCGACCAGGACGAGCACCGCCGCGGTGGACACGACCTGCCCGAACACCGGGCTGAAGGCCGTCCAGAAGGTCGTGGCGACCTCGTAGTAATGCGTTCCCTCGCCCGTACGCGTCGGTACGGCCAACGTGTCGGGCAGCTCCGGGTAGGCGGCAGCGCCCACCGCGGCGGTGGCCGCGATGACGAGGTACGAGGGGACCGACCACGCCCACGGGACGCCCACCGGATCGGTGCGCAGCGAGGTGTCGGCCACCGCCCCCTGGCGCAGCCCCGCGTACCACTGTTCCCGCTTCTTCGTCTCGGCCAAGGCCCGATGGGCGCGCAGCCACAGCACGGCGGCGAGGGCGCACAGCAGCATTCCTGTCACCAACCCGGCCGCGACGCTGTCGAGGAGCGCGCCCAGACCCGCCGCTGCCGCCGTGGCGACCGCGGTGGCCCACAGCACCGTCGCGCGGTACTGGCGGCGCACGGCACCGATCTGTGGGTCCTCGGCGCGGCACGGGGGCACCCGGACACCGAACGGCACGGTTCCGGGGTTCAGCAGCGCGCTCGGCGCCGCATAGAGGGCGGCACCCAGGAGCAGGAGCAGGCCGGCGTTGAGTAGCGAGCTGACGAGCACGGCATCCACCTGTTCCGTTGAGTACCGGATCATTCGGCCCTACCGCGCTGCGGGCGTCACCGGTGACGCGGGGCCTGGGCAGTTGGGGCCGGACCGGGAATCCGCCAGGTGTCCCTCCGGGCCGGTTCCTCTCCCTTCAGCAGCGTAACCGCGCGCGCGGGGGCCCGCCACGAGTGGCCACGGCCTCAACCGGGCTTGTTCCGCGTGGGTTTCAGCCGGCACGTGCAGGTCGGGGTCGCGGACGCGTGCACTTCGGGGTCGCGGACGCGTGCAGTTCAGGGCCGAGGACACGTGCAGGTCGGGAGTGCGGACACGTGCGGCTCTGGGGCGCGGACGGGACACCCCGGCCCGGAAGCCAGCCGGCGGACCCGTGTCTTGCCTCCCGGCCTCTCCGGTACTCAGCGCAGTGCGGCCAGAACGGCGTCGCTCGACGAGCACCACACGCGGCGTGCCTCATCGAAGCCCGCCGCGCGCAAGGCGTCCAGGTGCCAGGCCGTGGTGACGGGGCGGTCCTCGCGGATCTGACCGTCGCCCCCGGGCTTGGGCCGGCGCGGGTCGTCGAACAGATCGAACCGCCGACGGGCTTGTTCCGCGAGGGCGGGGTCCTGCGCGACCCGCGTCCACCACGAGCGCCAGTCCTGCGCACCCGCCGCACGCTCACGCTCCTTGCGGGCGGTGTGGTAGACCTCCAGCGCGGCATTGAGCCGCGGTGCCTCGTCGTCGCGCATGTGGTCCGCGTTGAGGAACACGCCGCCCTCGCGCAGCACCTGGGCGACCTGACCGTAGACGACGCGCAGCGCGTCCGCGGTGAGCCAGTGCAGCGCCGTCGCCGTGACGACGGCATCGTAGGGGCGGAGCGGCAGCGCGTCGGGCCAGTGCGGGTCGGTCAGGTCCGCCGTCACGCACTGCACCCGCCGCTCGTCGCGGAAGGTGCCCTGCGCGAGGGACAGCAGCACTGGATCCAGGTCGAGCGCGGTGCTGCGTGCGCCGGGCAGGCGTTCCAGCAGCCTGGCGGTGATGCTGCCCGGCCCGCAGGCCAGGTCCAGCACCACGGGCTCCGGCCCCGCCACCGCCTCGACGACCTCCAGCATGACCCGGAACCGCTCCTCGCGGTCGGGCATGTACCACTCCTGCTGCCGGTCCCAGCTGGTCTGCCACGCCTGCCAATCGGTCGTGCGGGACGTCTCGGTCACTGGTGTTTCTCCTTCGTCGCTGTCGTGGGCCTGCCCTGGGCGGTGGTGGCTCAGCTCACTGGTCACTGGCTCGGTCCGGCGTCCGCCGGGACGGTCGGCTGCCGCTCGCGTCCCGACTCCGCGGCGTCCAGCCCAACTCCTCCGCGTCCAGAAGGCGCCGCGTCGCCTCGGAACCGGGCCGGGCCAGTACCTGGGCACACGGGCCGTCCTCGGCGACACGGCCGCCGTCGAGTACCAGGAGCCGGTCCGCGACGCGGCGCATCAGCCGCAGATCGTGCCCGATCCACAGCACGGCCGTTCGAGTGGCGCGCAGTCTCTCCACGTGCGCGAGAACGCGTTCGGCGGTCTGAGCGTCGAGCGCGCTGGTGATCTCGTCGCACACCAGCACGTCCGGCCGGGCCAGCGCCGCACGGGCGAACGCGGCACGTTGCAGCTCTCCGCCGGACAGCGCGCCGGGCGGCCGGGCGGCCGTCCGACGCGGTATGCCCAACTCGTTCAGCAGCTCTGCGGCCTGTGCGCGGGCAGGGTCGGCCGCAAGACCGCGCAGCCGCACGGCCGTACGGGCCACCTGGTCGAGGACGGTGCGCCGCGGGTCGAACGAATCGTGCACCTCCTGCCACACGTACTGCACCCGCCGCTTCTGTTCGGTGTCGCGGTGCACGAGCACCGGCAGAGGCGCCCCGTCGAGCAGCAGGTCGCCGCTGCGGCGCTCGTGCAGTCCTGCCAGGCACCGCGCCAGAGTGGTCTTTCCGCTTCCTGAGGGGCCCGCCACCCCGACGCACTCCCCCGCCCGAAGACGAAGGGAGACGTCGTGCAGCACCTCGTGTCCGCGTCGGCGGTGCCACGCGACGAGCGAGCGCGCTTCGAGCAGCGGCGTACCGTCCAGGCGGTCTTCCCGACTCCCCCGCACGGCGACGGGAGCGGGGAGAGCGGGCAGTACCGCCTCAGGTCTGCCACGCGCGGTGACGCGTCCCGCTTCCAGAACAACGGCGTCATCCGCGAGCGCGCGCACCATCGCGTGATCGTGGCTGAGGAGCAGCAGCGCCGGTCCCAGGCGGGCGAGCCGCGCCAGTTCGCGGGTGAGGGCCGCCCGCGTCACGGTGTCCAGGCCGGTACCCGGCTCGTCGAGAACGAGGGCGCGGGGGCCGCAGGCGAGCACCTGAGCGAGCGCCACGCGCTGCTGCTGCCCGCCCGAGAACTGGTGGGGGAAGCTCCGCAGCACCGACCGGTCGGACGGCATCTGCGACTGCTCCAGCGCCACGCGGGAGAAGGCGCGGGAAGCACCGCGTCCGCTGCCGGAGGGGGCGTGCACAGCGGCGAGTTCGGTGAGGACCGCGCCGATGCGCCGCGCCGGGTTGAGGGCGTTGCCCGGGTGCTGCGGCAGGTAAGCCACGGTGCCGCCTCTCACACCGGCCGCGTGTGCGGCGATTCCGTCGGCCCCGACGACCTCCGTCTCTCCCACCCGCACGTGTCCTGACAGCCGCACGCCCGCACCGGCCTCTCCCAGCAGAGCGAGGGCCGTGGTCGTCTTGCCGCTGCCGGACGGTCCGACGAGGGCCGTGACGCGTCCGGGCTCCATCGTCAGGTCGACGCCCCGCACGAGGGCCGTGCCGTCGGCGGCGTGAGCGGTCAGCCGCCGCACCTCGATCAGCGGGCGCGTCATGCCCGGCTCTCCTTTTCCTCGGCGGGTAGGGGGGCCCGGCGGTCGCGGACGTCGCGGTGGTCGCCGTCGTCGCGGTGGTCGCCGTCGTCGCGGTGGTCGCGTGGGTCGCCGTCGTCGCGGTCGTCGCCTGGGTCGCGTGGGTGGTGGCGGTCGCGGCGGTCGCGGCGGTCGCGGCGGTCGCGGCGGTCGAGCATGCGGTCGGCCAGAAGGTTGAGGCCGACCGTGAACATCAGCAGCATCGTGGTCGGTGCGCACACCGACCACGGTTGGACGAGCAGCGCCTCACGGCTGGCCGCGATGGTGACGCCCCAGTCAGGCGCGGTGGGCTCCATGCCGAGTCCGAGGAAGTTGGCGGCGGCGACGGTGAACACGGCGCCCGTGACGCGGGTGCCGACATCGGCCGCGACGACCGGCAGCACAGAGCCGCCCACGTAGCCCAGCTGCACCCGCAGCCGCGACTCACCCTGCATCCGCATGGCCTCCGCCACCGGGCCGGCCGCCGCCCTGAGCGCCGCCGCTCGCACGAGCCGCGCCGCGACAGGCATGTTCACCAGGGCCACCGCCATGGCGACGGCCCACGCGTTTGCGTGCCGGCCGACCCCGACAACACTGATGACCAGCAGCGAGGGAAGGGGGAGAACCACCTCGACGGGCCGCATCAGCAGTTCGTCCACCCAACGGTGCCGGCTGACGGCGGCGGCGAGTCCCACGGCGCCGCCCACCAGATAGGCCAGGGCGACCGCTCCGACGGCGGATCCGAGCGTGCTGCCACCGCCGCGCAGCAGCAGCGCCAGCACGTCGCGGCCGAGGCCGTCGGTGCCCAGCGGGTGGCGCCCGTCGAGGGCGTACGGAGCCCCCGGCCCCGAGGCCTCGGCCAGCGGCGCCAGCAGCGGCCCGAACACGGCCGTCACGACCGGGACGGCGAACAGTACGGCGGCGACGACGGTCGTCACGACACCTCCCGCGCCCTTCTTCCTCGACCTCCACGCCCTCCGCCCCCTCCCCGGGTCCGTAGCCGGTGCCGGCGCGGCCCGCGAAGCGTCTTCTTCGCTCACCTCAGCACCTCCACCCGCGGCGACAGCCGGTGGGACACCAGGTCCGCCGCGACGTTCAGGACCAACGCGACCGCCGCCAGCAGCAGCGTCAGCGCCTGGACGGTGGGCACATCACGGCTTCGCACCGCGTCGATGAGGGCGGTGGCCGCGCCGGGGACCGCGAAGACGGCCTCGACGACCAGGACACCGCCGAGGAGCGCGTCGCCGGTGCGGGCCAGTTGCTGCACGCCGGGGACGGCGGCGTTGGGCAACACGTGGCGCAGCAGGAGACGCGTGCGCGGCACACCCAGCCGACGGGCGTGCAGGGCGTAGCCGGAGTTCAGGGCGCCGAGAGTGCCGGCCCGGAACTGCCGGATGAGGTGGGAGACCGTCCGCGCCAGCAGCACGGCGACGGGCAGCACCAGCAGGCCGGGACGGGTCAGCAGGTCACCGGTCGTCGCGCCGATCCAGGTGGACGGCAGCCAGCCCAGTTTCAGCGCGAACACCGCGACGAGCGCGAGGGAGAGCACGAAGTCGGGGATGGAGCTGAGAGCCAGGGTGACGGCGGTGAC
This sequence comes from Streptomyces sp. PU-14G, assembly GCF_041028275.1. Taxonomy (NCBI): domain Bacteria; kingdom Bacillati; phylum Actinomycetota; class Actinomycetes; order Kitasatosporales; family Streptomycetaceae; genus Streptomyces; species Streptomyces sp. PU-14G. The sequence goes on along the minus strand of NZ_JASKYT010000002.1, from coordinate 56,923 downwards.
CGTCCGGTCGAGCCGACCGCCCGCACGGCAGCCGGTGACCAGGCCGAGGACGAGGGCCACAGGTACCGCGATCAGCACGGTGACACCGGCCAGCAGGGCGGTGGCCCCGACGGAGTGCGCGACGATGCCGGACACGGGTTGCCCGCCCGTGAGAGAGGTGCCGGCGTCGCCGGTCACCAGGTGCGCGGCCCAGTCGAGGAAACGCTGTGCAGGCGGCTGGTCGAGACCCATCTCGTGGCGCAGCCGGGCGATCTGCTCCGTGCCCGCCTTGTCGTTGAACAGGACGTCGGCCGCGTCCCCGGGCAACAGGGAGGTCAGCAGGAAGACCAGCACCGACAGCAGCATCAACTGGACGACCGCCAGCAGGACGCGGCGCAGCGCATGGCGTGCCATTCAGTCCACCCAGACGGTGTCGAACCGTGCCCAGTCGTCGGTGTTGGGCGGTGCGGGCTTCACCCCGTGGACGGAGGTGGTGACGGCGTTGAGCCAGTCAGGGTGCCCCCACAGCACCAGTCCGCCCTCGTCTCGGATGGTGCGTTGGAGCGCGCCGTAGGCGCGGCTGCGTTCGGCCTCCCTCTTGATGCCTTGGGCGTGCACGAATTCCTCGTCGAAGTCGGGGTGCTGCCAGGCGCTGGCGTTCTGCGGAGACCCCTTCAACAGCCGCTCGGAGATGTAGGTGGGTATGGGCATGGCTCCGCACCTGTGGTTGCCGATGTCGCCGGTGGTGAGCTGGTCGGTGTTGTACGTTTCCGGCGGCCCTGAGACGACCTCGACCCTGAGCCCTGCCTCCCCGGCCATGTCGGCGAACAGATGGGCGGCGTTGACGAACCCGTCGACCACGGTGGAGGTGTAGAAGGTGAGCCGCCGGTTGAGGAGGCCGCTGCGGCGGGCGAGCCGACGCGCCTGGGCGAGGTTCTGCTCGCGCTGCGGCAGGTGGGAGGGGTAGTAGGCGTAACCCTTGCCGTACAGGTCGTTGCCGGGCTCGGCGCGGTTGCCCGAGACGACCTCGATGAGCCGCTCGCGGTCCACGAGGAGCTTGACCGCCATGGCGGCGTCGGGGTCGTCGAAAGGCGGCCGGTCGGTCTTGAGGGCGAAGCCGTCGACGCCGCTGAGCGGGGTCGACACCAGTGTGACGCGGGAGTTGCCCTCAATCAGTCGTGCGAACGTGGGGCTCATCTCGTGTGCGTAGTCGATCTCACCGGCTTGGACGGCGCTGCCGCGCGCCTCTGACGCGGCCGACAGTATCCGCAACTCGTCGAGGTACGGCGCGCCGGCCCAGTGGTCGTCGAAGCGGTGGGCGGTGAAGGAACGGCCGGCCTGGAAGGACCCGAACCGGAACGCACCGGTGCCCACCGGCTTGCGCGGGTTCTGGTAGCCACGCCGGACGATCAGCGCGCCGGTGACCGCGAGCAGCGAGGGGAACTCGGCGCTGGGTTTCTTCAACCGCAGCTCCACGGTCTCCTTGCCCACCGCGCGGCAGCGTCCGAGATCGAGGGTGGACAGCGAGTTGGCCGCGAGATGGTCGGCGGCGTTCGGGTCGAGAATGCGGTGGAGGCTGTAGAGCACGTCCTCGGGCTCCAGCCGGTGGCCATCGTGGAAGACGGCCTCCCGCAACCTGAAGCGCCACACCGTCGAGTCGCCGCTGGACTCCCAGCCGCGGGCCAGTCGCGGCACGGGGCGCAGCGTCGGACCGAGTTCCACGAGTTTGTCGAACATCGCCTTGTGGCGGGCGATGTCCACGAACTGCCGCTGCTTGTGGGGGTCGAGTGTCTCCTTCGCACCGGCGCCGGGGAAGGCCGCGCGCAGCACGCCGCCGCGCCGCGGACGGGTGGCCCCGGCCGACGCTGACCCGTCACAGCCCGACAGCAGCACCGCCGCGCAGCCGCCGCCCGCCAGCCCGAGCAGGTGCCGACGGGTGCGCTCCTCGGGCACGGAACCGCCCCCCTTATTGCGCATCATATGCAAGTGCGGATTCTGATCATTGCATCCCGCACGGACCGGGGCAAGGTGCCCAGGCCGGCGTCGTCCGGATGCGTCACGCCCCGACGGGACGCCGTTCCACGCCGTTCCACGCCGTTCCACGCCGTTGGCACGCTGCGTCCCATGGATCACGATGCATCCCATGGATGACGAGAACCCCGGCGCGCTCCACGTGGGCCGCGCGGGCGCAGCGGACTGGGCCGCGCTGGCCGCGATCGATGCCGTCGCGGCAGCAGGCGACCGCGCACGACGAGACAGCATCCCGCGCTGGTGCGAACGCGGTGTGGTCCTCCTGGCCCGTGACTCGTCCGGGCCGCTGGGATACAGCGTGCTGGAGTACAGCTTCTTCGAGCAGGGCTTCGTCACCATGCTGACGGTCGCCCCCCACGCCCGCCGAAGGGGCGTGGGAGCGCATCTCCTCGTGGCCGCCGAGGCCGCGTGCTCCACCGAGAAGCTGTTCACCTCGACCAACGTCTCCAACCACCCCATGCAGCGTCTGCTGCGACGCGCAGGGTGGCTCCCGGTCGGTCTGCTCCACGGCCTCGACGAGGGAGACCCCGAACTCTTCTACCTCCGCCCGAATACCCGACCGCACGCGGCAGGCAGTTGAACGCCGTCGGCGGCGGGCAAGCCGAGGACGTGTGCCTGCCTGGTGGAACAGCAGGCAGGGCCGCGGCCGGCCGCGCGAAGAACGCACGGCCGTGCGAGGGACGGTCGCGGTGACCGTCCCACGCACGGTGACCGAGCCGCTGAGGCGCGCAGAGCGGGTATGACCGTCACCGCGGTGGCCTCGGTCAGCGGGTCACGGGGTCCGCTCGCCCTGGGCGAAGAAGTCGATCACCTCCTGGAGCGCGGGATTGTCGGGGGTTTCGGCCTCGGCTTCGGCGACCGCGGCGCTACGAGAGAACATGGCTCGCTCATATACGGTCACGGCGGTATCGATGTCGTCGGGGTGTGCGGCGAGGGCCTCACCGAGTTCGGCACCGTCCAGCATGGCCAGATTGGCGCCCTCGCCGTTCGGGGGCATGAGGTGGGCGGCGTCGCCGACGAGGGTCACTCCCGGCACCCGTTCCCACCGGTGCCCGACCGGCAGCGTGTAGAGGGGGCGCAGGACCGGTCCGGTGTCGCTGTCGGTGATCAGGGCGGTGAGTTCCGGGGCCCAACCGTCGAATTCCCGCACGATCCGCGCGGTAGCCGAGGCGGGGTCCGTGAAGTCGATGCCCGCGAACCAGCTCTGCGGCTCGGACAGCATCACGTAGGTATGGAGGTTGCCGTCCTTCTCCCGGTGGGCCCCGATCTGCCGCTCACCCGGCTCAAGCGCGAACATCGACCCGCCACCGACCGTCTTGGCGACGGCGGGGTGCCGTGTGTCCGCGTCGAACAGGTAGGTCTCGACGAACGAGGCGCCGGTGTACTCGGGCACGGCGTCGGAGAGCAGCGGCCGGACCCGCGACCACGCACCGTCCGCACCGACCAGCAGGCTTGTGACAGCGGTGCTCCCGTCGGCGAAGGTCACCTCGTGACGGCCCGCTCCCAGACCACGCACACCGCTGACCTTGTGGCCCCATCGGACGGTGCCGTCCGGGAGCCGGTCGAGCAGCAGTTGCCGCAAGTCGCCGCGCTGGACCTCAGGGCGTCCGCCCGTACCGTCGTCGGCTTGGTCGAACAGGACCTGGCCCTCGCGGTCGAGTACCCGTGTCGCCTGCCGGCCCTCCAGGACGATGCCGTGGAACTCCTCCATCAGGCCGGCCGCTTGCACGGCCAGTTGGCCGTTGTAGTCGTGGATGTCGAGCATCCCGCCCTGCGAACGCGCCGCCGGTGAGGATTCCGCCTCATAGACGGTGGCCGGTATGCCGTGTATGTGGAGGACCCGGGCGAGCGTGAGGCCGCCGAGCCCCGCGCCGATGATCGTGACGTGACTGGTCATGCTGATCTCCTCGTTTGCCGTAGCCCTGCCGGACGGACACTCAGCAGGCTCTACGGCGAGGTTCCGCTGCCCGGTCGACAAACCTCCGACGCGCGGCCGACAGCCGGCCGACAGCCTCGACACGCGACCGACACCGCGGCGACGGCGCACACGGGGCGGGCCGTGGCCGCCGTCGTGCCGACTTCCGCCGCCACCGCCTGCACGGACGTCCGTGACAGCTCGCCCGCCCAAAGCTCCGACGCGGTCGCCCCTTGTACGCGGGCGAGCTTGGCGGTGGCAGAGGGGTGGGTGGGAGCGTTCTTCGTGTCGCGCGCACCCGTGCGATGCTCGACGCCATGACGGGAACCGTGTCCGGTGACTTCGAGCTGACCATGGACGAGCTGCGGGTCGTCGCACGCTACGTGGCGCAGACCGCCCACGAAGTCCTCCCCGTGTTCGAGAAGACCGCCCCCGGAGATTCCCGGCCCCGCGCGGCCCTCGATGCCGCGTGGGAGTTCGTCAACGGCGCGAACAGGACGAAGCTGCAGCGCGTCGCCTCCTTGGACGCACACCGGGCAGCGAAGGAAGCTCCCACCGAAGCCTCACGCCTCGCCGCGCGTGCCGCCGGAGACGCCGCGTCTGCCGCGTACCTCCACCCGATCGCGAAAGCCCACCAGGTCGGTCACATCCTGCGCGCCGCCGCGAGCGCGGCACGTATCGCCGAAATCGGCGCGGGTGGCGATCCCGAAGCCGGGAACAGGGCGATCGAGCAGGCCCGGCAGCGCGCCACACCGGCCTTGACCGAGGTTCTTCATCGGTTCCCCCCGGCACCGGCCGGCACGAACCGTGTCGCACGGCTGATGGCCGCACTGGACGCTTCACTGCGCGCCGGGCCGGGCAAGTCCTGAACGGTCTCCGCGGGCCTTCCGGCAGCGGGTCGACGCATAGACCCAGGCGCTGGAGGAGCGCCATCCAGGCGCTGGAGCAGTGCCCTTCGGCCATCGCTTCGCAGGTCGGCGTCTGCCCGAGCGCCACGCCCTCGACGAGACCGGCGCCCTCGGGGATCCGACGGCCCGAGCCGTGTCAGCGCCGGCGGCGGTGATCCGGCCCTCCGGGCGGCGGCCGAAACGCCGTGCCGGTGCGCCGGCGGGCCACCCGGATGCCGCGCATGACGAACTCGCAAGGGGCCAGGACGTACCGCCCGTCGGGCGGGCGGCTTCCTGCCCGTTCACGGGCGGCTTCCTGCGCGTTCAGTGCACTGGCTGCCGGTCCTCGCGCGGACCGGGGGCTACTCCGGCGCGTGCGCACGGCGCGGTGAAGACGGCCTCCACCTTCTGCCACAGGGCCCGGCGGGGGAAAGGCCCGGACGCCCGAGGCGTCCGGGCCGGTGTGCCCTCGTCAGTACCAGTACCAGCGTCGGGCTGGCTTGTTGGTGAAGACGCGTCGCATCGTCGCGGCCATGGCTGATCACCCCCTTCTCGTGTCGTGTGCGGGCGGGTGGTCCGGGGTGCGGTGCAGGATGAACGGTCGCGGCACGTTGCCCTCCGACATGGCGGCGCGTGTGTCACCGCCGGTGACAGCGAGGTAGGCGTGGTCGGTGAGGGCGGCCAGCGACTCGGTGAGCAGCGTGTGTGCCACCGCCGCGCCGGCGCAGCTGAAAGGCCCCATGCCGAAGGGGACGTACGGGCCGTGCTCGCTGTCGCCGGCCCAGCGTTCAGGCCGGAAGGTGTCAGGGGAATCCCAGTGGCGTTCGTCATGGTGCAGCAGGTATGGGCAGACGGAGAGCAGCTCACCGGGCGGGAAGACAGTGCCGCCGAGCTCCACGGCGCGCGGGAGGGTGCGTCCGAGCATCCAGGGCACCGGGCGGTGCCTCAGCGCCTCGCGCACGACATGATCGATCGGCCAGGGCCACGGGGCGGGCCTGGTGTGGTGCAGGCAGGCCAGCAGCACGGCCCATGCCAGCGCGGCGCTGACGGGTGCCATGATCGCCCGGAACATCATCAGGTGCAGGTCGGCCACTTTCCGGTCGGACATCTCCGCTTCCGGGCACACCGCGAGCACCGCGTCCAGCATGTCACGCGGTTCGCCGGCAGTCTGCCTGCGGCGGCGATGTGCCTCCTCGGCGACGGCGGTCACCAGCCGGGCCCGCACCAGCTCCGCACGGGCCCGCTGCCACACATGCGGCGGGCGCACCGCCACGCCCCCGTGGGCGGCCTGCCGCATCAGCTCACGGCTGCCGCCCGGTGTGCCGGGGTGCAGCAGCACGTCCGCCAGGCAGCGGTAGACCAGCCGCGTGCCGGCGTCCGGCCACCGGCTGCCCGGCGGCAGAGTGGCCACCGCCTCAGGCAACGCGGCACGGTAGCGCGGCAGGCCGGCTCGCAGCAGGCCGCGCACCGCGCGGCCGAGCTCCACCTGCGCACCGCGGGCGGGCAGCAGCTCGCCGAAGAAGACCGACCCACCCGTGTGGTACTCCGGATCCCGCAGCAATGTCTGCGCCAGCCCGCTGTCGCGGACACACCAGCCACCCCAGGGAAGCCGCATCACCTCCGCCGTGCTGTCGCGGCTCAACTCCTCGATGCAGGCGAGGGGGTCCCGCCGCAAGCGGGTCCTGTATCCCATCCTCATCCCCCCACCTCCGGAGGCGCTACGCACACACCCCACTCGCGACGCCTGTGCATCGCTCCCACTGCACCGCCGAAGGGTTCCGCACAGCCGCCGCACCAAGTCCGGTGATCGTCTTCAGGCATAACGACAGTCCCTTGCAGCAGAAGTCCGTGTACCGCGAGCGCAACCGGAGCGCCCCGAGAGGAGCGAACCGCTCCCGGGTGGGGCCCCGCTGACGCCTCTCGCTCAGCCCCATGGCCGACTGCACTCACGTTGGTAATTCCACACGGTTGTTGAGCTATGCCCGCATTGCCCCGATGGTGTAAGCGCACGCCGGTACCCCGACCTGCCGCATACCGCCCCCATGACACGAGGTCGCGCCTGCGGCTACGCCCGGCGCACGCCGCCTTCCTCGGCAGCGCCGTCTCCGTCGGGCGCAGGGTCGGACGGCGCCCAGCGGGCCGGATCGGAGACGGGTGCTGAGGAGGGCCGCGTCGCCTGCCGTCGGCAGAAGTTGCTGCCGTTCGGCGCCCCGGCCCGAAATGCCTCTCGAACAGGGGTGCTCGCCTGAGTGATCGCCGCCGTTCACAGGGCACATGGGGCGGCCTCGCCCCGAGCATGTGCTCCGGCCGGGACACATCCGGCCAGACAGAGGCCGTGGAGGTGAGTGCGCTGCGACAGAAGACCGACAACCAGCAAGCACGGTGCCGTCCCCGGCCGGTGCTCCATGAGCCGGCAAACGGTCACCTGGGGAAATTCGGGAGTTTGCCGACGAGGGGGGACGCAGACCCTAGAGTGAACGCGGCACCCCACAGCAACGGAATGACGTGGTCGCGTACCGCGGCCCGCACGCGGAGGAATCCTGTGTCATCGTCCTACGACCCCCAGTTCGCTCCCGCCGGCGACGTGGGTGCGGCGCTCATGATGGTCGACTCCCGCCTCAAGAGCATCCACGAAGGAAAGGACGCGAACGACCCGGAACAGAAAGCGCTCGTCGAACAGTTGACGGCGTCGCTGGGCCGCAAGGGGGCCAGGGACCTGCTGGATGGCGCGTGCACGCTCATCTACATGTTCATGAGGTGGCTGCGGGAGGCCCACGAGGACCACGACAAGGACGTCATCGAGTACGTGGTGCCCAACCTCGTGGCCACGATGCGCATGATGCCCAAGAGCGTACGCCCCGAGGCCATCCCCACCATGGCCGGCCTCGTCATCGCAGCGGGCACCGGCCTGAGCCCCAACCTGTGGCGCAAGCAATACGGAGAGTGGACGCCGGAGGAGATGAACCCCCTGGAAGTCACCACCTTTCTCCTCGCGGAACACATCAACCGCATCACCGACGACCCGGACTTCGCCACCCGCATGATCGCCGAAGCCCTGTCCGCCGTGGACGAGGAGTGACGGCATACCGCACTTCGCGGCCCCGCGGTCTTCGCGGCCCCGCGGTCTTCGCGACCCCGCGGTCTTCGCGAGAGCACCACCGGGCTGGACCGCCCGGTGGGCTCCACGTCCGCGCGGACGGACCAGCACTCGGCCGGCGCTGGAGGAAGGGGCCCAGAGGAAGGGGCCCAGAGGAAAGGCCCCGCATGAACGGCCCCGCATGAACGGCCTCGCATGAACGGCCTCGCTCCGGGCCGGACATGCTCCCGTTCCGGTTGGACGCGGGTTCACGGTGAGCGCTGTTCTCAAGTCCGGGCTCACGCCGACGGCCGAGGAGACCACCGGCCGCCCGGCGCGTACGTTCGCACAGCGGGCCGGGAACGCGGCGCTTCGTCGCTCCGCGAGACGCTACGGGGCCTCACCGCTCAGCAGCCGCCTGGTCCGCGCGCGCATCCCGGTCGGTGGTGAGCGACTCGATACGGTCAAGGACCGTATCGAGAGCCGCCCGCATGGGAGCGGTGTCCCGGCGCAACTGGGAGAGCAGGATGCCGCCTTGAAGGGCGGACAGGAGCGCCAGCGCCAGCTCTTTGGGATCGGCGCCGGGACGCAGCTCCCCGCGTTCGTGCATGGTGGTGAGCCCGGTGCGCAGGGCCATCTCCCAACGGGCGAACCCCGCAGCCAGCTGCGCGCGTGCGGAGCCGCCGGTTTCGGCCAGTTCGCCTGCGAGAGAGCCGAGCGGGCAGCCGCCCTCGCAGTCGTGCGCGCGCTGCAACTCCACGACGTGGTCGCGCCATGCGCGCAGGGCTGCCATCGATTCCAGCCGCCCGAGAACGGGCTGCTGGGCCTCCAGGACGAGGTCGGTGGCGTGCCCGATGACAGCCCGTACGAGCGCGGGTTTGTCCTCGAAGTAATGGTAGATCTGCGACGCGCTCACACCCGCTGCCGCGCGTACGTCGTCGGTACGCGTACCGGCCACGCTCGTCTCGGTCATCAGCCGTGCGGCAGCGTCGACAATACGGGCACGGGTGGCCTGCCCCTTCCGGGTGAGCCGCGCGGGCGGGCGGCTCAGGGCAGCTGAGTCATCGTCGCGGGCGTTCATGGCACAACGGTAGCGGGGAGCGGCTGCGGGGCACCGAACTCACCGCGCGCGATTGACACTTCGCTCCGTACGACCCCAGACTGGAATCACCACTCCAGAAAGGGCGAGCCATGACCGGCCGGACCTACGCAGAGCAGGTGTCCGAGTTCCACGCACGTGCGGGCGAGCGGATCCCCGAGGAGCAACGTCCTGCCTACGCCGTTCTCCGCGCCGAACAGGAACGACTCGACGCCGAAGGCGTACCGGCCGGTGCCGCGAAGCCCGGCACGCCGTTGCCCGACGGCGCGCTCATCGACCCGGCGGGCGCGCCCACCACACTGGCCGCGGCGTGCGGCGGCCGACCCGCCGTACTGGTGCTCTACCGCGGCGCCTGGTGTCCGTACTGCAACCTGGCGCTCCGCACGTACCAGCGGGAACTTCTCCCCGAGCTCACCTCACGCGGGATGGAGCTGATCGCCGTCAGCCCCCAGCGGCCGGACGGATCCCTGACCACCCAGGAGGTCAACGAACTCAGCTTCACGGTCCTGTCCGACCCCGGTAACCAGATCGGACGTGCGCTGGGAGTCATGAACACCTGGTCCCAGCAGGCCCGGCAGGCCGTGACCGCTGTCGTCACGGAGGTCTCGGCGGCCAACGGCGACGGTACCGACGACGTCCCCATGCCCACTGTCGTCCTGGTCGACGCACGCGGTGTCATCCGCTGGCTCGACGTCCACCCGGACTATTCACGCCGCACCGAGCCCGCCGACATCATCGAGGCGCTCAAGGTGCTGGACCGAGGGTGAGCCGGAGGCGGCCGGCAGCGGACAACCGCGTCGCCTGCGGGGTTCCCGGCCTCCGCGCCGCCGGCCTCCGCGCCACCGGCCTCCCGCAGGGGTGCGACGGCGCGCTCGCGGTACGCGGCGGACGTGCGCTGCCGGCCGGTCCCGCCCCGAATGGCGGCGGGCGTGAGCGGCGGCCCCGACGTGCGGGGTGAGCGGCGGCGAGGCAGGCGACGAGACCGGTCAGGAATCGAGAAGCCTCCGGTCGCCGGGAGAACCTAGCGTGAGGGCCATGACAACCACCGCATCCCCCGTGTCCCTCACATCCGTCACCCTCGAGGTGGACGACACCGAGGCCGCCCGGCGCTTCTACACCGCTTTCGGTGTGGAACCCCACGTGCGCCTGCGGGAGTCCGAGACGTCCTCCGCCGGCTTCCGCGGTTTCACGCTGGCTCTCACGGTGTCCCAGCCGGCCACTGTCCAACGGTTCTTGGGCGCCGCCGCGGACGCCGGTGCCACGGTGGTCAAACCCGCCGCGAAGTCGCTGTGGGGCTACGGTGGCGTCGTCCAGGCCCCTGACGGGACGCTCTGGAAGGTGGCGACCTCGGCGAAGAAGGACACCGGCCCTGCCACCCGCGAGATCGACGACATGGTCCTCCTGCTCGGCGTCGAGGACGTGAAGGCCAGCAGACAGTTCTACGTGAGCCGGGGCCTCACCGTGGCGCGGAGCTTCGGAGGCAAGTACGCCGAGTTCGCCTCCGACGAGGCCGGCCCCGTCAAGCTGGCGCTGTACAAGCGCCGCGGGCTGGCCAAGGACCTCGGCGTCGCCGCCGACGGCACCGGGTCCCACCGCATCGTGCTCAGCGGCACCGCCGGCCCCTTCACCGACCCGGACGGGTTCCGTTGGGAGGCCGCCGCCGCGTCGCTCACATGAGGGGCGGCACAGCGCCCGGGCCGGACAGCCCCCGGGCCGCACAGCCCCCGGGCGGCACAGCCCCCGGGCCGCGCAGCGCCCGGGCGGCATAGAGTGCGGGCCGCCGTGCGGACGGCCCGCACGGTCGGGCGAAGGGCGGACAGATGGAGGGCCAGAAGCGACGCGGACGGGCGCTGCGGCTGCGGGAGACCGGGCGGGCGGTGGGGCGGATGGCGCCGGGAGTGCTCAACTCGATCACCGACGTGCCCGGTCTGCTCGTGGGGCAGACCACGCTGGAGGACGACGAGCGGGGCGTGTACTCGGGGGTGACAGCGCTGGTGCCGGAGGCGCTGGAGGAAGTGCCCGCGGTCCCCGCCGGTTTCCACATGGTCAACGGCTATGGGAAGTTCGTCGGCGCGACCCAGCTGATGGAGCTGACGGAGCTGGAGACGCCGGTACTGCTCACCTCCACGCTGTCGGCGTTCCGCGCGGCGGACGCGCTGGTCGGCTGGGTGCTGGAGCGGGCCACCGCTCCTGTCACCTCACTCAATCCGGTCGTGGGAGAGATCAACGACTCCTGGCTTTCGGCGGAGCGGCGGCCGGTGACCGAAGCACACGTACGGGCGGCACTGGACGGGGCCGACGAGGGGCCGGTGCCGATGGGCAACGTCGGGGGCGGTACCGGGGCCTGCGCGTTGGGTTTCAAGGCGGGCATCGGCTCGGCGTCCCGGAAGGTGCCGCTGTCCGGCGGACCGGCGACCGCGGGGGTACTCGTGCTGGCCAACATGGACGGGGACCTGCGGGTGGCGGGGCGGACCGTACGGCCCGAAGAACTGGGGCTGGAGCGGGCCGGACACACCTCACCGCGCGGATCCTGCGTGGTCGTCGTGGCGCTGGACGTGCCCTGCACAGGACGCCAGTTGGAACGGGTCGCGGCGCGGGGAGTACTGGCGCTGGGCCGGGTCGGCGCCGCGTTCAGCCATGGCAGCGGCGACTACGGACTGGCGTTCTCCACCCGGGTCACCGAGGCCCCGGTGCCACTCTCACCCGCCGATCTGAACCTGGTGTTCACGGCGGTTCTCGACGGTGTGGAGGAGGCCGTGGTCGACGCGCTGCTGGCGGCGCGGACCGTGCGGACACCCGCCGGGCGCACCGCTCACGCTCTGCCGCACGAGGTACTGCGCGACTGATGCCGTCCGAGGGGAACCAACCCCGCGGCGAACAGCGCCGCGCGGCCCACACGGCGGGCGAGCACCCGGCCGCGTGCCCGTTCACGACGTGGGCGCGCGTACGGGCCGGGACGCGAACGGTGTGTCGTCCAGGCCTGCGAGAGGACGGCCCGGCGAAGTGGCTCGTCGAAGCGGTCCCGCGCCGCACTCTGCGACCCGGCGTCGAACAAGAGACGCGGCAGGGCAAGGCCGCGCTGGAGACCGGCACCCGAGGAGAACTGCCGGCCTTCCTGCCTGCCGTGCAGCGGCCGTTCGTCGACGGGCCATCGCCGGTGCGCCGATCGGACCAGGAGTGTGGCCGGTCGGCCGAAGCGGTGCGGCGCGTCGAGTGCCTAGCGTCTTGCTGACCAGATCACCACGCGACGAGGAGCAGGTTGATGGTGCGGCAAGTGAGGACCGGAGCCCGGGCAGGGGGCACGGCCGCGGCCGGGACGTCCGGTGGCGGGGTCGCCCGGCTGCCGGCTGCCTGCCGGATGGACGTGGCCGCGCTGCGGGCGGAGCCGCGTCTGGGGCTGGGCTCGTGACCGCCGGGGGCGGCTGCGGCGCGATCATCGCTGCGGATACGGTGCGTTGCGACAGGGCCACGGTGGCGGAGCAGGGATGATGACGAGCCAGGTGCACGAAGAAGCCAAGCCACCGCGTCCTTCGGCGGGGCTGAGGCACAGACTGAGCGAGGCGCCGCGGTGGGTGCGCAGGGAGGGGGCCGAGAGTTGGGCCGCGGTGCGCGCCACTCCACGCCGTACGGTCGTCGTCGAGGGGCTGCTCAGTGTCCTGGCGGCGGTGTGGGGCCTGGTTCCGCTGTCGCTGGCGCCTCCCGAACGGCCGGTGTGGGCGGTGCTGGAGGCGTTGTGGTCCGGGTTGCTCGTCCTTGCTCGGCGCGGCCGGCCGTCCGCCGCGATCCTGGGGGTCTCCCTGCTCGTCGTGGGCAACAACGTGTGGACTCTGGCGACGGCGCCGCTGATCGTCCTGTCCGCCGCCCGTCGTATCGCACGGCCGCGTCGGGTGTGGCAGGCCGCCGGGGTGGCCTGCGCCGTCGTCGGTGCGTTGACCGTCGCCGCACACGCGGTACGGCCCGCGACCCTGCTGCCGAGCCTGGGCCAGAACGCCGTCTCCGCGGCGCTGCTCTTGCTGATGCCCGCTCTGGCCGGGGTTCTGCTGGGCCGGCGCCGCCCCCTGGTCAGCCTGCTGCGGGAGCGCAACGCCTACCTGGAGCAGGCGCGTGCGTCGACCGCCGCGGCGGCCCGGATGGAGGAACGGAACCGGATCGCGGGAGAGATGCACGACCTCCTCGGCCACCGGCTGAGCCTGATATCGGTGCACGCCGGGGCCCTCGAACTCGCTGTCACGCGGCAGGCGCCCGCCCTCGCCGAAAGGGTCGAACTGCTGCGCACGACCAGTGGGACGGCCCTGGAGGAGCTGCGCGAGATCCTCGGTGTGCTGCGCCATGGGGACATGGCGGACGTGACGGATACGGCCGAGGACGAGAAGGGCACACGTGCGGACATCACCGCGCTGGTGCAGGAATCCCGACGGACCGGCAGCACCGTCGAGCTGGACTGGTCCGTCCCCGATACGGCCGAGATCGGTCTCCGTACGCGGCAGGCGGTGCACCGGGTCGTCCGCGAAGGGCTGACGAACGTGCTCAAACACGCCTCCGGCGCCTCCACGCAGGTGGTGGTGCGGGCCACGGGCCAGGGTGTCGAGGTCTTCGTGACCAACGGCGCACCGCAGATGGAGCGCCGCTCCCAGGGCGGCAACCGGAGCGGGCTGGCCGGCTGCCAGGAGCGGATCACTCTGCTCGGTGGCACCTTCGAGGCAGGCGCCCTGGCCGGCGGCGGTTTCCGCGTGGCTGCTCGGCTGCCCGCGCACGGGGGCGGCCCCCCGGAGTCCGCCGTGGCTGCCGAGAGTTGCGCTGGGCCCCTTGCGGACAGGGCGGCTTCCCGGAGCGGCGCGGCCTCAGCGAAGGGGGCGCACGCTCCGTTGCCGGACGAGATCCTGACCTGGCCGCGCATCCTGGGGTCGGGCTGCTTGACACTGCTCGTGGTCCTGCCGACGGTCGTCTTCCTGGTCGTACTGCTGGTCGGCTCGGCCCTGAGGTGACGCTGCCCTAGGATGAACCGATGATCCGCATCCTGATCGCCGACGACGAGGCGCTGATGCGCGCGGGGATTCGGCTCATCCTGGAAGACGCGGAGGACTTCGAGGTGGTCGCGGAGGCGGGCGACGGCCGGGAGGCCGCCGCCGCATGCCGCACACATGATGTCGATGTGGCTCTGCTCGACATCCAGATGCCGACCGGCGACGGCATCGCCGCCGCCGGGGAGATCGCCCGTCTCTCCCCCCGCACCTGTGTCGTGATGCTGACGGCGTTCGGCGAGGAGGCGAAGGTGACGCGGGCTCTGCGGGCCGGGGCAAGCGGTTTCCTCCTCAAGGACACGGGCCCGGCCGAGCTGATCAGTGCGGTGCGGCGGGCCGCCACGGGTGAACCGGTGCTGGCGCCCCGGATCACCCGGCAGTTGCTGGACCGGCACGTGCGGTCGGGTCGGCACACCGACGAGGCCCTCCGCAGGATCAAGGAACTGACCCCCGCGGAACAGGACGTCCTGCGCCTGCTCGGCCTGGGCTTGTCCAACACCGAGATCGCCGACGAGCTCCACCTGAGCGCCGGAACGGTCAAGGCTCACATCAGTCGGATCCTGTCCCGCACCGGCTGCGCCAACCGCGTACAGGCCGCCGTGCTCGCGCACGACGCGGAGCTGCTCTCCGACCGTTGAGCCGGAGCGCCCCGCCCCCGTGCCGCCCGCCGCGACCGGCACTCTACGGTTTCAGCGTCTCGCACAGGTTCTCGTACGGGCCCTCCAGAGTCAGCAGCTCACGGTGGGTCTCGCCGGCGCTCTTGGTGAGCCGGACGGACATGAACCCACGCGAGATGAGCCACTTGTTGTGCGCGGGCCGGTCGCTGGTGTGCAGGCCGACGCCCCAGTCGCCGCCGCTGAGGACGTAGGTGTCGGTGCGGCCGGGCTCCGGGTACGAAAGGGACCCGGTGCCGGACAGGTCACGACGTACGGTTTTCCCCGTGTCCGTGTTCGTCACGTCCATGATCAAGGGGCCGCTGATGACGGCGTAGACGGGATCGCCCGCATCGTTCGTCCAGGTCTTCTGCACCATGTCGACGACGGGGAATTCGGCGTGCGTGGGAAACGCACACACCTCGCCGCGCGGGTAGTCGATCTCGGGCTGGCCCGGATGGGAGATGACGGGACCGTGCCAGCCGCCCGAGCGGGGCGCCGGGCCGTTCGCCGCGGCTGTCCTCACCTCAGCGAGGTCCGCCCCGCTGGGCACGCTCCTTCCTTCCTCCGCCTGTGGCACGCTCCTTCCTTCCTCGGCCTGTGCGCTCCCCGAGGAGACCTGAGCCCTCCCGGGAGACGCCTGGGCGCCGGCCGAGGCGCACAGCAGGGCCGAGACCGCGCAAACGGCCACGGTCACGACACCTGACCTCCTGCCGCCCGCCGCCCCGGCTCTGCGCCTCGGTTGCGTTCCCGTGGCTGCCGCATCCCTCGTCCTGGTCGCCCGCATCCGCGTGCTCCTCCCTCTCGCCCGGCCCCGGCTCCTCGTGGCGTCGTTCCGGCTGCTGGCCTGCCGGCCTGCCGGCCATCGTGCACGCCCCCGTCCCCGACCGGTGGACGATTCGGTCCTGCCCGAAGCGACGACGGAACTCGGGCCGCTCCGCGTACGCACGTCACCGCCCGCCCCCACGACGGCGCACCGCACGGTGACGGAAGGACACGCTCCGGGGAAACATGGGCTCGGCAACTGTGCGGAAGACGACGAGCGAACAGGTCTGGCATGCGTATCCACTTCACCGTCCGCGACCTGGCCCGCGTCCGTGTGGCCGAGGCACCCAGCCCGCTGGCCACGACGACGTTCAGCGCGTTCCGCCTCCGGTACGGCCGCCGCGGCAGCCCGGCACTCGACATGTGGCGCCGCACCACGCAGGCCGCCCGGCGCGCCGCGTCGGAGGCCACCGCACCGCCCGGCGCGCCACCGCTGGACAGGCTCGTGGCCACCGCGCCCTCGCAGCCCGTCCCCCGGCTGCTGCGCCCCCACGTGGCTTTACCCACGCTCGACGAGGAGATCGAGCGGTTACTGTCCACACCGCGGAGCGAGCTGCGCGCGGACTGGGGGTACGTCGCCGCGCACCGCCCCCTGCCGCGCTGGGCCCGCGCCCTGTTGGAGGGGGACGTGGTCGCGCTGCGGTGGCTCGCCGACGGGGTGAGAGCCCAGCACAGCGCGGCCGTGGCCCCCTACTGGCACGGGCTGCACACCGCCCTCCGCGCGGACCAGACCGAGCGCGTGCGCCAGTGGCAGGAGAGCGGTGTCGAGGGGGTGCTGGCCACTTTGCATCCCCGGATGCGCTGGCGTGCTCCGGTACTGGAACTGCCCGATGTGGCCGGCCCCGACTACCGCCTCGGAGGCCGTGGTCTGCTGCTCGCTCCGGCCGCCTTCACCAGCTACGTCCCCTGCGATCCCGGCGATCCGCAGCCCACACTCCACTACGAGGTCCTCCCCCACCCCGGTACCGCGGCGACGGGCGACCCGTACGGGGCGCTGGCCGCGCTGCTCGGGCACAGCCGCGCCGCGGTCCTGGAAGTCGTCGCCGAGGGCGTCTCCACCAGTCGGCTGGCGCGGCGCGCCGGGCTTTCACCGGCGTCCGCCAGCGAGCACGTGGGCGTACTGCGCCGTGCCGGGCTCGTCACGACCCGCCGTACCGGCCGCACCGCCCACCACTCCCCGACGCCCCTGGGCGCCCAACTTCTGCTGCACGCCTCGTCACACGGCGCGGAGCACGGCGCGGAGCACGGCACAGAACGTGGCGCCGACCGTGGCACAGACCGTGGCGCCGACGAGAGCTGTACGGGCGAGCGCCTCCCCCACAGTGGCTGACCCGCGCGCGAGCCGGGACCCTTACCGGACTCCCGTCGGATGGACGCGGACCGGCCTCGGACTCACCTCTCGTGGTGCCGGCCTGTCCACCGCCGACGTCCGCTCCTGGGGTCGCCCGTCGGCGCCCCGCAACACGGCCGGACCGGAAGGGGAGCGGCTCACGCGCTGCTCGGCCGCACCCGCTCGAGCAAACCGGCGGACGCGTCCTCAGCCGCCTGGGCACGCACCTGGTAGTGCACCTTCTTGCCCGTCGCGGTCAGCGGCAGCGCGTCGGTGAAGCGGTAGGCGCGCGGCCTCTTGTAGGCGGCGAGCATCGGATCAGCGCGGCAGTGCTTGTCGAGGTCCGCGACGGTCACCTCCGGATCGTGCCGCACCACGTACGCGGTGACGAGCTGCCCCCACTCGGGGTCGGGGGCGCCCACCACCGCCGAGTCGGCGACACCCGGGTGCCGGCTCAGCACCTCCTCCACCTGCACCGGGTGCACGTTCTCCCCGCCGGAGAGGATCATGTCGTCGCGACGGCCCATCAGGGTCACGTACTCCTCCTCGTCCCAGGTGGCGAGGTCACCGATGTAGAGCCACCCGTCGCGGAAGTTCTCCGCCTCCTCGTCCGGCCGGGCGGTGTAGGCGTACGCGGACTTCACGGACCGCACGATCACCTCACCGACCTCCTGCCCGTCCTTCGCCGCCAGGTCGTCGGGCGCCGCCCTGCGGTCCTCGTACACCTTCACCACGGCGACGTCGTCGTCCGTGCAGGCCCGACCGGCGCTGCCCGCGTGTTCCGGCAGATCCGCGGGGCGCAGGAAAGTGTTCCAGAACGCCTCGGTAGTGCCGTAGCCGTTGAAGATCCGCGGGGTGAGCGTCGACTGGTGGCGCAGGCAGGCCGCGCGGTCCAGCGGCGCGCCCATGGTGACGATGCCGCGCAGTGTCGACAGATCGCGAGGGCGTCGTTCCTGCGCGTCGGCGAGACGTTCCAGGTTGGTCGGTGCGCCGATGAGGAAGGTCAGTCCCCGCTCCTCGACCAGGTCCAGCACGGTGTCGGCGTCGAAGTGGCGGAGCGGCACCACTTCGCCGCCCACGTAGAACACCGGGTTGGGCCCGCCCGAGTAGAGCCCTCCACGGTGGAACCACGGCGACATGTTGAGCGTGCGGTCCTGCGGCGTCAGCGGGAAGTGCATGATCACGTCATGGGCGGAGAGCACTTCGGTGGCGTTGTTGAGCGGTACGCCCTTGGGGAGCCCGGTGGTTCCCGAGGTGTAGAGCCGGGTGGTCTCCGCGTAGATGCCGCCCGACGGCTCCGGCAGCGGCGGATGCCCGGTACCGCGAGCGGCCAGTTGCCCGAACGGCACCGAGTCCGGCAGCGGCCGGTCCTTCTCCTCGCCCGAGTCGACATGGACCACCAGGGCGGGGCGGTGCCCGGCCAGCGCCAACGCCTGCCCAGCGCCCTCGGCCACCGCCGTGTCGTAGACGAAGACGGCCGGCCTGCCGGTATCCAGCACATGAGCGGTCTCCCCGGGCGCCAGCCGGAAGTTCACCGGCGAGCCGACCGCGCCGATGCGCTGGGCCGCCAGGTACAGGAGCGCGAACCCCGGCCCGTTGAAGAGCTGGTATGCGATCAGGTCACCGGCGCGGACCCCGGCCGCGGCGAGGCCGGCGGCGACCCGCTCCACCTCCTCGCCCAGTTGTGCGTACGTCCACGAGCGCCCGGTGGCCGGGTCGGAGAGCGCCGGGGAGTGGGCGTAGCGGTGTGTGTTGCGGCTGAACCCCGCCCAGTAGGTGAATTGCTGCTCGAACACGGCGCGGAACGCGCCTGGATCGTAGGCGGGCGTGCTGTTCATGTACGGACCTCCTTGCCTGAGGGCGCGTTCTTGCTTGAGGCGATTTCTTGGTTGAGGGGCGTTCTTGGTTGAGGGGCGTTCTTGGTTGAGGGGGCGTTCGGTTGTCCCGCAGGGCGGCGGCTGTCCCGCAGGGCGAGGACTGTCCGGCTGGGCGAGAGCTGTCCCCGCAGGACGGCGGTTGTCGGTCCCGCTCGGGACGGCGGCGCGGAGCCGGGTGTGCACGGGCAGCCGATGGCCGAGGCGAGGAGGGCGCCGGACAACGCGGTGCGCTACTCCCCTGCGCCTGCGATCCGCTGGCGCGGGCCGCGCCACCGCCTGGTGGTCCTGCCCGCGCCGGCACCGGTGGTCCTGCCCGCGCCGGCGCTCCGGACCCGGCCCGCCGTGTCCGAGACGCGACGGCGAAAGGCGCCGGGACGGTACCGCAGGCGGGCCCGGGCAGCGCGCCGCCGAGGCCCGGGCCGGAACGACTGACAGGGCGCGGTCGCGCCGGACGGAGGAGCGGTGGCCGGGCTGGTTTACGGCCGTCGGTGTCGTTCGGCGCCCGGGACGCCGCGTACGCGCCGACGCGGACGGTCGAGTACGCGGTCGGCGCCGGGCCGGATGGCGCGGGGGCTGGTCGGCGTGCGCGGGCTGCGACATCCGATGACGCCTGGAACAGATCGGACGGCTGTCATGGCGCGGGGACCCGACGAGGAGCCCCACTGGTCGTGGCAGTAGCCGAGGTGCGCTCGTGTGCCGCTGGCGGCGACGCACGGGGAAAAGCGTCCGGATGACGGGCCCGCCGGGGTCCGCGCCCTGAGGCCCGGACACAGCAGCGGTTGCTCAGTCACACACGCTTTATATCACTGGCATATGCATCTAGGTGGCGGGACCCCGCCGGCGGGCCGACACGAGGAACAGACGCGAACCCCATCGGGCACTTCATGGAACCGGGCCCGGGCCTACCGTGGCGCGAGCTCGTGGCGGCCGGGCAGATTCCCTCCAGGTGGACAGAGCTGCCAACCGGCGCCGGGGCAGCAGGCCGGCAAAGCCCGGACAATGATTGGCCACTCCTTGGACACACTCGTGAAATCATCCGAGTGAACGAGGCGGCAGGCCTGAACTCATCCGTTGCTGTCTCATTATCGACACCGGGCGTGGAGCCGGACGAGCCGCCGATGCGGTCTGCCCAGCTCCGAAGACGGCAGACCATTCGTGGCCGCTTGGTGAGCGGTAAATGAAATCCCAACTGGAAGATCAGGTTACGGTAATCGAGGGTTGCCGACCTCGCACGCCTTTAGTAGGGTCACCATTCTGGGGTCCCACCCGATGGGTGACGAGGACCCGCCTCTTCTGCTGTGCGAGTACACACATGTCGAAAAGAAGAACTTACTGAGGTGGCGGCGGTAACGCGTGGCGAACACGCGAACCGCGCCCATTACTTCCGACAGGCATATACTCTTCCGTGCGCTCTGCCTATACAAAGCAGTGACCAGCGCACGTGTCCACGGCGCCGCCCATGCCGCGCCGTTCCGAAACTCCCGCGCAGAACGGGAGTGGAAAAGACCCGAAAAGCGCTCTGCCGATAATTCCGGAACAGAGTGTGAGAACGTATCGAAGCTCCGTACCGTTGAGGGAACCGGGGGCCATGTTACACGCGCTGCCTGATCCTCCTGATCTACTGTCCGAAGAATTCCGGCGCTCTCCCTATCCGACTTTCGAAACCCTCCGCAGGCACTATCCGCTCTTTTATGACGCGCGGCTGGACGCATGGGTCATCAGTAGGTACGAGGATGTGACGCGCGCCTTCCGGGACGCGGATGTCTTCTCCAGCCGGAGTTGGGACGACCAACTGCGGCCCCTCGTCCGTCACAGCCTCATGGCAATGGACGGTGAAGAACACACCCGTCACCGCCGGCTCATCTCACCGGCGTTCCACCGCAAGCGATTGACCGAGCGGATGTCCTCCGCCATCGAGGCGTCCGCGCGGCAACTCGTCCGGGCAATCGCCGCCGACGGTTCGGCCGACTTCGCGGAGCACTTCTCCCGGCGGCTCCCCGTCAAGGTCATCATGCGGCTGCTGGGAGTGTCCGAGGACAACGAGGACTTCCGCAGGTGGTACCGGGCCATCGTGGACTACAGCGGCAACTTCGACCAGAATCCGGAGGTGGCCCGCGCCGGGCTCGCAGCAGGCGAGGAACTGGCGGGGTTCCTCGACGAGCAGATCCGACGACGCCGCGCCGACCCCGGCGACGATCTCATCTCCTTGCTGTGCACAAGCGAGGTCGACGGGGCGCGGATGGCAGACGACATGATCAAGAGTTTCGGTCTCGTCCTTCTCGCGGCCGGCGGTGAGACGACGGAGAAGGCGCTCAACCTGACCGTCTGCCATCTGCTCGCGAACCGCCTCGGCGCGGCGGTGGCGGCCGAGGAACGGCTGATGGACCAAGCCCTCGCCGAGACCCTGCGGCTCACCCCTCCCGTGCAGGTCATCACACGCGAGACGCGCGAGCCAGTCACGCTGTCCGGTGGGAGTCTGCCCGCGGGAGCCCTGGTTTTTCTGCTTGTCGGCGCCGCCAACCGCGATCCCTCGCGATTCGGCTCTCCTGACACCTTCGACGTGTACCGCCGCGACTCCGAGGCGGACCGGGCGTTCGCGGGCGCGGCCCAGCACCTGGCGTTCGGTTCCGGACGGCATTTCTGCGTCGGTTCCTCCCTGGCCCACATGGAGATCACCACCGCTCTTCGGGTGCTGTTCGACACCCTGCCCGACCTCCGGTTCTCTCCCGGGTTCGCCCCTCAGGACGTCGGCTTCGTCACTCGCGGCCCGCGGCAGGTCCTCATCGATTTCACCCCCGTGCCCGCCCACGCCACCCGCTGAGAATCCCTCGGTTCCCGGCCGCCGTCCGCATCAGTGGTCCGACGGCCGTCGGCCGGCAGCTGGCCCACGAGTTCCGACCCGTCACAAGACGAGGAGCAGTCCGCCATGACAGAAGCCGCCCCTTCGCCCGTGCCGCTTTTCGAGCTTTCGACCGGGTACTGGGCGTCCAAAACCCTGGCGACCGCCTACGAACTGCGGCTGTTCGCTCGCCTGTCCGGCACGCCCGGGATGACCTGCCGGGAGGTGGCCGAGCACTGGGAGATCGACGAGCGCCCGGCTCGTATGCTGCTGACCGGGTGCGCCTCACTCGGCCTGCTGGAGAAGACGGGCGACCGATACCGCAACAGTCCGCTGTCCGAGGCGTATCTGGTTCCCGGGAAGCCGCACCACTTCGGCGGGCTCATCACCATGCTCGACCAGCGTCTGTACGCGGCCTGGGGCCGGCTGACCGAGGCCGTGCGCGCCAATCAGCCGGTCACCTGGGACAGCGATCGCGTAAGGTCCCTTTTCGAGAGCCAGGACCCCGTGGTGACCGACACGTTCTGGGAGTCCATGCACACCCTGTCCTCCTTCACCGGGGAGGCTCTGTCCACCGCGGTCGACCTCGGAGGAGCCAGACGCCTGCTCGATGTCGGCGGCGGGTCGGGCGCGCTCGCCATGGCCCTGTGCCGGCACTGGCCCGGCATGAAGGCGACCGTCTACGACCTGCCGTCGGTGACGGGAATCGCCACGAGACACATCGAGGCCGCGGGGATGACCGGAAGGGTCCGCACCGTCGACGGCGACTTCTTCGCCGACGCCTCGCTTCCCGAAGGCCATGACGTGCACACCTTCAGCAACGTTCTGCACGACTGGCGGGAGGCGGACGCCGCGCTGCTGCTCAAGAAGTCGTTCGACGCGCTCGCGCCGGGCGGCCTGTTGGTCATCGCCGGCTACTTCGTCAACGAGGAGCAGACCGGGCCTCCCCTCGCGGCGCTGATGGGGCTCGCTCAACTCATCGAAACGGAGGGCCGCGCCTACACGGCCTCCGAATACGCCGGCTGGGCAGCCGAAGCCGGCTTCGTCGATCCGCGGACGGTCTCGCTGCAGTCGGTCGGTGCGAACGGTGTGCTGACTGCCCGCAAACCAGCAGCCGAGCACCGCGACGCGTAGCGGCCCCGATCCTCTGCCCACAGGTCTCTCCCCCCCCAAGACGCAGCGGCAGCACCTTCCGTACGCGCTGGTGCCGCCGGCCGGTCCGAGCGGTACGGCACGACGCGTCCGCCCCGGCGCGGCCGGCTCTCGCACCTCGTCGTGTGGCGTGAGTGGCCGCGAAGACGTGCACACCCCGGAATGACGACTCACCCGAGCGAAAGGCTCCAGGTCACGTGACTGAGGAACAACGCCTTGGCCGTAGCGCGGCGACGACGGAACTCACCGCCGATGTCGTCGTTCTCGGCGGCGGCCTGGCCGGACTCACCTGTGCGCTCCAGATCCTCCGCGCACGGCCCCGCACCGAGGTCGTGATCGTCGAACGCGCGGTCTTCCCCCTCCCCGAAGCCGCGCACAAGGTGGGTGAGTCGACGGTGGAGGCCTCGGCTCACTACTTCGAGACCGTGCTGGGGCTGAGGGACCACCTCAAAACCGCGCAGCTGCGCAAGGAGGGCCTGCGGTTCTTCGGCCCGCACGAGGGCAACGAAGACATCGTGCCGCGGCTCGAGGTCGGGTTCTCCCACACGTTGCCCACGTGGACCTACCAGCTCGACCGAGGCCGTTTCGAGAACGAACTCGCGGACCGCGTGCGCGCGTCGGGAGCCACCCTGCTCCAGGGCACACACATCGAGGACGTCGAGCTCGGTGCGGAGAAGCACCGGGTCGTCCTGCGGGACTCCCCGTACCGCGGCGTTTCCGGCCGGTGGCTGGTCGACGCCACGGGCCGACGTGGTCTCCTCAAGCAGAAGCTGGGGTTGCGGGAGGCCGTCGATCACGACGTCAACGCCGTGTGGTTCCGCATCGGCAAGAGGATCGACCTCGAGGACTTCTCGGGTGCCGACCCGGCGTGCACGGATCCGGCGGTCAGGAAGTCCTGGTCGGACCGTGTCGAGGGCAACCGCTGGCAGAGCACCAATCACCTGATGGGGCCGGGCTACTGGACGTGGCTGATACCGCTGGCCTCCGGGTCCACGAGCGTGGGCATCGTGGCGGACGAAGACCTCGTCCCCTTCCGCACCCTCAACAGGTTCGAACGGGCCCTGGCATGGCTGCACGAGAACGAGCCGGAGGTGGCGCGGGAGGTGGCCCGGTCGCGCGACCTCCTGCAGGACTTCCACGTGTTACGGCACTTCGCACACGGTTGCACACAGGTCTTCTCCGCGGACCGCTGGTGTCTGACCGGGGAGGCCGGCGTGTTCCTCGACCCGCTGTACTCGCCGGGCAGCGACTTCATCGCCTCGGCCAACTCGTACATCACCGACCTGGTCGTGCGGGAGCTGGACGGCGAGGACGTCGGCCGGCGGGCGAAGAGTTACGACCAGGCCTATCTGGGCTCCTTCAGAGGGGCTCTGCCCACCTGGCAGCAGCAGTACGCCCTGATGGGCAACGCGCAGGTGTGGGCGGCGAAGGTCGTGTGGGACACGCTGGCGTACTTCGGGGTGAACAGTCTGCTGTTCACCAGCGGTGCCAGTCTCGACCTGACGTTCATGGAGTCCCTGGGAGAGCCCTGGCAGCGGCACCGACAAGTGGCCGACCGGATTCAGCGCTTCTTCCGCGAGTGGGCCGAGGTGGACGAGGGGGTCGTGGACGCCATGTCGTTCATCGACCTGAGCGCGCCGCTCTACCACCGGCTCAACGTGGCCATACTGGCGACCGACGCCCCTGACGCGCTGCGGGAACGCTTCCACGAGCACTTCCGTGCGCTGGAGCGGGTTGCCGTCGAACTCATGCGAGGGGCCGCCCTGCGGCAGGGGGTCGACCTGCGCGCGCGGGACATCGACCCGCTCACCTTCGACCTCGGGTCGGAACTGGGGAAGGTTCCCTGCGACGTGCGCGCCGAGAAGCGTACGACGCGCCTGGTGGGCGTGGAGCTCGCCGAAGAGTGACCGAGGGACGTCCCGCGCGAGGGGGCCGAAGACCGGGCCGGAAGCGCCGCGCGCGGGTCCCGATACGACGCACCGACGGTCCGTCACCGGACAACCCGGGGGAACACTGTGCCAGTGCATTGCGCATCGAAGCGTGTCGCCTATCGCGACACTTTCGTCGACGAGCTGTACCAGGACATCGGACGCCTCATCACCGGAGACTCCGTGGACGCCCGCCAGGTGGAATCCCGCCTCCGGCTGCTCGCGCGAGAGAACTCCGCGGTGACCGCCGCCTACTGGGACCGCCACGAAGCGGGCGTGGGGATCCCGGACGGCGCGTACAAGTCGAGTCCGCCCTATCTCTTCCCCGACCAGGAACCCGAGCGGACCTTCGTGACCAGCAACACCACGGGCACCGGTACGGGCCGGGTGGCCTACAGCCCGCGCGGCATGGAGCTCATGGACCTGTCCATCGTGACGAACGCGGATCGGCACGTCATGCACGGTCTGGACGAACCGGCCGTGATCCGGCTGGTCCCGTCCGAGCGGGCGGCCCCGAGCATGATCATGGCTCATGGCATGGAAGTGATCGCCCGCCGGTTCGGAAACCCGCGGCTCAACTCCTCCGTGCTGGGAGGATCCGGGGTGGACCACCACGCCTTGCGTGCTCTCCTCGGCCGCTCGGTGGCGGAGGAACGCCCCGTGGTGCTCATCGGTGCGACCTCGGTCTTCGTCAACCTCTGCCAGTCGTTGCGGGAAGGGGGAGAGTCCTGGCGGCTTCCCTCCGGTTCGCGCCTGGTGGACGCCGGCGGCCACAAACGGAACCGAGGGGTGAGCGTCGGCGAGACACGCGCCATGGCCGCGGAGGTGTTCGGCATCGGGCCGCGCGGGCACCGCAACCTGTTCGGCATGACGGAGCTGGCCAGCCAGCTGTACGACGGGGAGGACACGGCGGTCGGCCCCTTGGGCGAGCGGCCCAAAGCGTCCGAGACGTTCGTGCGGGCACAGGTGCGTGCGCCGGATGACCTCAGAGTCCTCGAACGCGGCGCCGGGCTGCTGGAAGTGGTCGATCTGTGCGTGCTGGACCGGCCCTGCACGCTGCTCACGGGTGACTGGGGCCTCGCGGGCCCGGCCGGAACGGCGGTGACGGGCCGAGTGACCAAGGCACGCCAACGGGGCTGCTCACTGGCTCTCGACCAGGTCACCACGGAGCGGGGCGGCCATGTCTGAGCCGAGCTGTGTGGCGTGGCTACCGCCGTGGGCCGACCACGGAGGGCTGGAGCGTGCTGCCGTCGGCGGCGACGGCGTGGGCGGGCGGTACTACGGTCTGAGGCCCGCGCCGGGACAGTGGCAGCACCTGGGAGAGGGGCTGCGCGCGGCCCACGAGTCGCTGCGCGCGATGCCGGTCGCCCGGATCGTCGAGGCCCTCGACGAGACGTGCTCGCGGTGGGCGGACCATGGCTTCGCCCACCGGGTCCGGGCTCGGGCGGACATCGTCACCGCGACCGGGTTCTCAGCACAGGCGGTGGACCGCGGCCTCGATGTCGAGCTGTCCAACTACCGCGCGGAGACGCTGTACCGCGTCCTGCGCCGCGAACTCGGCGATCCCGGAGTTCTGGACGGCTTCAGGGAAGACACCGAACTCGGCGGCCACACCCTGGCGCTGGGACCGCGGGTGACCATGGCGGTGTGCAGCGGAAACGTTCCCGGGCTGCCGGCGCTGTCCCTCGTGCGCGCCCTGCTGGTCAAGTCGGCGGTGATCCTCAAGGTCGCCAGCGGCGAGCCCACCTTCGCCGTGCACTTCCTGCGCTCCCTCGCGGAAGTGGACCCCGCTGTGGCCGACGCCGTGGTCGTCACCTACTGGCCGAGTGAGGACCAGGCCGCGCTGCGGAGCGCGATGGAGCAGGCAGACGCCGTGATCGCCTACGGCAGCGACGACGCGTGCGCGGCCGTACGCGCCCACCTGCAACCGCACCAGCGCTACGTCGAGCACGGCCACAAGGTCTCGGTGGGCGTGCTCACCCGGGACTACCTCGCCGACGTCGGGCTGCGCGAGGTGGCCCGACGCGTCGCCGAGGACGCGTCCACCTTCAATCAGCACGCCTGCGTCGCCCCCCAGGCATACCTTGTCGAAGACGGCGACCCGGGTCCGCAGGACGTCGCTGAGGCGCTCGCGAGTGCCATGGCCGAGTACGCGGCGGAGGTCCCTCTGGGCCTGCTGCCCTCGACGGACGCCGCGGCACTGCAGCTGCGCCGGGCGAACATGGCATGGGCCGCGGCGAGCAGCCCCGAAGGCGGCTTCTGGCGCTCCCCCGGTCTCGACTGGACAGTCACCCTCGCACCCGACCTGCGCTCCGTCCAGGGCGCGGGAAACCGGACGGTCGGGGTGGTGCCGGTCCACGACGTGCGGCACATCCTGAGCGAGCTGCGACCGCTCGCCGCCCGGTTGCAGAACATCGGACTCGGCGCGACCGCAGAGCGGTTCTGGACGTTGGCGTCCGCACTCGGGCGGCTCGGCGCCAGCCGGATCAGTGAACCCGGGCAGATGGCAGGGCCCAGCGTCGTCTGGAGACATGACGGCATGCCCTGCCTGTCCCTGCTGCTGCGCTGGTGCGACATCGAGATGCACCAGGAAGCGCGGCACCGCGCGAAGACCCCAGCGAAGGATGATGTGACGCAAGCATGACAGAAACCACACTCAAGGCGAAAGAGCTCCATCCGCACCTGCCGGCTTCTGTGGAGGTCATCGACTGCACTCTGCGCGACGGCGAACAGGCACCGGGTGTCTGGTTCACCACGGAAGAGAAGCTGCAGCTGGCCACCGCTCTGTCGGACGCGGGCGTCTCGGCGCTCGACGCGGGCTTCCCCGCCTCGTCCGGCAGCGAGCTGGAAGCCCTGCAGGCCATGCACGAGCTCAACCTCAGCGCGTCCATCGCGGCGACGGCCCGCCCACTGGCGCAGGACGTCGCCGCCGCGGCGAAATCCCACGCGGACGAAGTGTTCCTGTTCATGCCGACCAGCGACCTGCGGCTGAAGGAGACCCTCGGTATCACCCGCGGCCAGGCCACGACCGTCTTCCGGTCCGGAGCGGAGGCCGCCACGGCGCACGGCCTGGCCGTCAACCTGGTCTTCGAGGACGCGACGCGCTCCGACCCGCGGGCCCTGGTCGACACGGCCGTCGAGCTCCGCCGGCACGTCCCGCTGCGCCGTCTGGTGCTGGCCGACACCACCGGGTGCGCCCATCCGGCCGTGATGCACCAAATGATCCGCGACCTCGCCGACGCCCTCGGCCCCGAGACGACGCTGTGCACGCACAACCACAACGACTTCGGTCTGGCTGCGGCGAACACCCTCGCGGCGGTCGGCGCCGGGGCGAAGGCGATCACCTGCACGGTCAACGGGCTCGGCGAACGCGCCGGCAACGCCGATCTGGCCGAGTGCGTGGCCGGTCTGACCCACCTGTACGGAGTCGAGCACGGCGTCGATCCGTTGGCGCTGCCCTCGCTGTCCGCCGCGGTGGAACGGGCGAGCGGCGTCGCCACGAGCCCCATCAAGCCGGTGACCGGGTACAACGTCTTCCGGCACGAGTCAGGCGTGCACGTCGACGCGATGCTCAAGGACAGCCGCAGCTACGAGTTCCTGCCGGCCGCCTGGGCGGGACGCAGCAGCGAGTTCGTCCTCGGCAAACACAGTGGCACGGCACTCGTGCGCCACATTCTCGCCTCCGTGGGCGTGCCGTGCGACGACGATCTGGTGGCGCGCGCCCTCGACCACGTCAGGGAAGCGGTCGAGCAGCGGGACAAGGCCACGCACCGGCAAGCCCACGCCGACCTCCAGGCGATGTACCGCACGCTGCTGTCGGGGTACGACTCGGCGGCACTGATCGAGCGATACCGCGGCCCTCGGTCGTCCGGCGGGCAGGTGGGGCGGTGAAGGCGAGCGGGCGCACCATCAGCGACAAGATCATCGACGCGCACACCGTCGACCCCGACGACACCGGGTTGTACCGCGAGGTACGCGTGGACGCGCTCCTCGGCCACGACGCGACCATCGCGCTCCTGGTGGACGAGTTCGAGCGGCGCGGCCTCGAGATCTGGGACCGCGACCGGGTCATCTTCACCAACGACCACTTCTCCCCACCGGCGACCATCGAGCGCGCCGACATCTCCAACAAGTTCCTGCGCTTCGCCCGGAAGCGGGCCGTCACCCACCTCATGCTCGACCGCGGGATCTGCCATCAGTTGCTCGTGGAGAACCCGCTGTGCACGCCCGGCAGCCTGATCGTCGGAGCCGACAGCCACACGGTCATGGCCGGCGGTCTGGGTGCGTGTGCGACGGGTATGGGCTCCACCGACATCCTCTACGCCCTTGCCACCGGGACGACGTGGATGCAGCGGCCCGCCACCGTACGCGTCAGGTTCCACGGCTCGCTCGGCAGGTACTGCAACGGCCGGGACGTCGTCCTGGAGCTGCTGCGCCTGCTGGGTGAGCGGGGCGCGCGGTACCGTTCCCTGGAATTCCACGACCTCGCGGACCGTGCCCTGAGCCAGGACGACCGTTTCGCGATCTCCAACATGGCGGTGGAGCTCGGCGCGAAGTTCGGCGTCTTCGTACCGGACGACGTGACGGCCGCCTACTGCGCCGAACGTGACGGCCACCGGCCCGCCCTGGTCACGCCGGACCCCGACGCACCGTACGAGCGGACCGTGGACATCGATCTGTCCGCGCTGGCCCCGCGGATCGCCAAGCCGTGGTCGCCAGGGAACGTGGTGTCTGTCCAGGACCTCGAACCGAGGCCCGTGTCGGTCGCCTTTCTGGGGTCCTGCTCCAGCGGCCGTCTCACCGACATCCGGGACGCGGCAGAGGAAGTCGAGGGCAAAACCGTGCACCCCGATGTCAGATTCGTCGTCATACCCGCCTCGGTGCACGTCTTCCAAGAGGCGCTGCTGGCCGGCTACGTGACCACGCTGACGAACGCGGGCGCTGTCTTCAACCATTCGAGCTGCGGGCCGTGCGGAGGCATCGACAAGGGAGTTCTCGGCGCCGACGACGTGTGCGTCTCCACCTCGAACCGCAATTTCCGCGGCCGCATGGGCCACTGGGAGTCCCGCACCTACCTGGCAAGTGCCCGCACCGTGGCACGCGCGGCGCTCGCCGGACACATCGGCCCCGATCTGTACGAGGCGGGGAGCTGGGGATCATGACCACGATCACAGGCCGGGTATGGCTGTTCGGCGACGACCTCAACACCGATGTCATCCACCCTCCGCAGTTCTTCAGCCTCGACGAGGAGAAGGTGAAGAGCGGACTGTTCCACGGCCTCGACCCCGGCATCCAGCCCAGCCTTCGCCCGGGAGACGTGCTCGTGGGCGGGCACAACTTCGGCTGCGGCTCCAGCCGCGAGACGTCGGTCAGAGCGCTCAAGCTGAACGGGATCGGTGCCATCATCGCGATCGACTTCGCGCGGATCTTCTTCCGCAACTGTACGAACAACGGCATACCCTGCCTCACCCCGTCCCGCGCGCAGGACCTGGACGTGCTGCGCGCCGGGCACGTGGTGGAAGTCGACCCCGGGCGAGCGCGGATGACGACCGAGACCGGGGAGGAGATCCCTCTCGATCCGCCGGGGCAGTTCGTCCAGCGCATCTGGCAGGCGGGCGGTCTGCTCTCTCTGCTGCCGGACCCCCGGCCCGAGAGGGGTGTGTGACCGTGCACGCGGGACCCGACGCCCGCGAGATGACCCTGCGCGTGCAGACCTGGGGCGGCCGGTGGGGCAGCGCCCTGCGCAGCGCCGTCTCACGCCCCTTCGAGCAAGCCACCGGTGTGCGGGTACGGCACGAACAGCGCGTCGGGCTCGCGTTGTCGCCCTCGCTGCTCGGCGCCCTCCGCACCGGGAAGCGCCCGCCCGTCGACGTCGTCTGGTCCAACTCGGTGCCCGCGCTCAACGCCGCGCTTGCCGGGCACTGCGAGCCGCTGGATCCGGACCGTATGCCGGTCCTGGGCGCGCTCCGGGACCGGTCCCGCCCCGACGGTGCCCCGGCACGGTCGGTGGTTCACCCCTACGTCGTGTACTACGTGCTGGGCTACCACGAAGAGGCGTTCCCCGAGGGGCCGCCCCGTTCCTGGCACGTCCTCCTCGACGAACGGCACCGCGGCAGGATCGCCCTGTATCCGCACGGAAACGGCCTGCACGCCATCGCGCAGACACTGCAAGGCGGACGCGTCGAGGACATCCCCGCGGACATGGAGGCGTGCTGGAGTTTTCTGCGCCGCCTTCGCCCCCAGATCGCCGAACTCGAGTACAGCATCGGCATGGAGGAGCGGTTGCGCGCTCGCCACCTCGATCTGTGTTTCCGCGCTCTGCCCAACGTCCTCGCCTTCCAGACCGACCTGCCCGTCGGGTGGTGCGTGCCTGCCGAGGGAACCGCGGACACCACCGACGCGCTGTGGATTCCGCGCGGCACCCCGGAGGGAGTGCGCGACATCGCGATGCGGTACATCGCCTTCGCGCTGCGTCCCGACGTGCAACAGGACTGGTGCCGACGGCTCGGCGTGATGCCTGTGCATCCGGCGGCTCGTATTCCCCCGATGCTTCACCGCTCGGACCTTCCCGCGCACGCAGACGATTTCCGTGGAATTCTCCACGTCCCGGAAAGCGTCAAGGCGAGACGGCAAACCGAGTGGGAGGAAAAGTTCGCTGAGATCTTCGGCTGACCACCGAGACCTCACCGCGCCGCTCCGAGAAGTACCCGGTACGGCGCCGCATCGACTCATGGGAGAGAAACACCATGTCAGAGACCGAGGGAGCCACCACGGACATCGGCTCCGCACCCCGCGTGGGCGGCTGCCCGTTCGGCCCGAACGGGGCAGGCTTCAATCCGTTCGAAAAGCCCGGCTTCGCCGACCTCTACCAGCAGTTCGAGACGGCACGCAGCGCGTCCCCCGTCTTCTACAGCGAGCCTTTCCGCATGTGGATCGTCTCCCGGTACGACGACGTCCTGGGAATACTCAAGGACGCGGACCGCTTCTCGTCCTCCACCAGGCCGATCATCCTGTCGAGCTTCCCCGACGAGATCCGGGCCGCGCTGGTCAGGACGCACACCTTCGCCGCACCGAATCTGGCCTTCGACGGTCGTCCCGCGCACGACCGCCTGCGCGGCCCGGTGGCGAAGTACTTCTCCGCCAAGGCCATGATCCGCCGCGAGGCCCGCATACGCGACATCATGACCCGCTGTCTCGAAGAGATACCCGAGGGCTCCCCTTTCGACCTCGTCGAAGCGTTCGCGCGGCCCGTCGCCAGCCGGGTCATCATCGACCTCGCGGGCCTTCCTCCGGGGGACCACGAGCGGATCATGCGTTACCACGAAGCGGTCAACGGATTCTTCTTCGGAAACCCGCCGGTCGACAGGCAGCCGGGCTACGCGCAGGACGTGCAGGAACTCGAATCCTATCTCGCCGGCGTCATCGAACAGTGCCGGACGACCCCGCGGGACGGCCTGATCAGCTACCTTCTGGAGCTCGTGGCGAAGGGGGAAGCCGACTACAGCGACGCGGAACTCATCAGCCTGATCAGTTTCGACGTCCTCGCGGCGGGGATCCGCCCGGCCGGTTTCGTGATCGTCAACCTCTGCCGTGAGCTGCTGCGGGACCCGCAGCACTGGGACAGCGTCCGCGCTGACCCGTCCCTGTTCGACAGCGCCTTCAACGAGGCACTCAGGCGCTCCGGCATCGGGCTCGGTGTCTTCAGGACGACCACTACCGACGTGGAGGTGGCCGGCACCCCCATACCCGAGGGGTCGGTCATCTGGGCCATGGTGTCGTCGGCGGACTACGACGAGAGCCGGTTCCCCGACCCCGGGGTCTTCGACCCCTCCCGGACGAATCTCGCGAGCAGCCTGCACTTCTCCCAGGGGCTCCACTACTGCCTCGGCTCCTACCTCGCCCGGACCATCGCACGGGTCGGCATCGATCTGCTGATGCAGCGACACCCCGGTCTGCGCCTCGTACCGGACCAGACGGTCGAGTACGAACCCAGCATCAACCTCATGATTCCGGCGGGGCTCCTCGTGGAGCGCTGACCGCACCCGAGGGCCCCGGGCCACCTCCCCGCGGTCCCAGCAGGCCCGGGGAGAGGCGGCCCGCCCGGTCACGGTCCCGACGAGCCGCCGTCCGTGCCCGCGACCGTCCGTGCCCGGCGACCGTCCGTGCCCGCGACCGTCCGTGCCCGCGACTCGGCCGCGTACGCGCTCACCCCTACACGGCGGCGCCGTCACGGCAGGCCCGGTGGCCCCAGCCCGTCGCGATCTTGCCGATCTCCTCGCCCACCTCGTAACGGGACTTGCAGTGGCCGCAGCGGCCCGGGAACTTGGCCTTGATGACCGGGCCCGCTCCGCCACCCGGCCGGCGGGGCGTCCGCGCCTTGCGCGAGCGCGTCGCACGCGGCTTGTCCTCGGTGGCGGGGCTCGGCTGCGGGACGCCGGTCGCGCCGTGCGCGGTGCCCGCGGGGGCCTGCTCGGTGGCGGCGGTGCTGGCGGCGGCATCCGCGATGGCGTTGAGCGGATCACCGTTGACCTGGTGGGCCAGGACGTGCTCGAAAACCACGTCGCGGCCTTCGAGGAGGGCATCGATACGGACCACCAGGTCCTTGTTGGCCACGGGTTTCTTCGACGCGGTCAACCAGCCGTTGCGTTTCCACCCCGCGATCCACTTGGTGACCGCGTTCATCGCGTACTGCGAGTCCATCCGGACCTCCAGCGGCACCGCGGGGTCGGTGGCCTCCAACAGCTCCGCGAGCGCGGTGAGCTCGGCCACGTTGTTCGTCGTACGGCCGAGCGGACCCGCCTCCCAGCGCTGCGGGACGCCCGCGGAGTCGGCGAGCACCCAGGCCCAGCCCGCGGGACCCGGATTGATCTTGGCGGCACCGTCGCAGGCCGCGACCATTCGTTCTGGCATCCCTCGATCATGCCAGGCCGCACGGAACCCCTGACCCGTGACGTCCGTCCGGCAGCCGGACGCGCCGAGGCCGGTTCGACCCGGTGTACGGCACCGGCCTGTTCGAAGACACGTGCGGCCGGGCAGCGGCGGCAACCGGCCCGCAGGGCACACACCCCGGGGCGCGCCGAGGGACGATGGGTCCCTCCCCGCGGCGGATATGGGCGCTGTGCTCCATGGGCGTTTCCGCCCGTGTCGGCCAGGCTGGCGGGCGAGTCGGCTCCGCGCGTCCACCCCTCGCAGCCGGCAGGTCCGTCCGCCCCGCACCCGAGGAACGCCCATGCCGTGCCCGACCGCCTTGGCCGCCTCCGCTCTTTCCACGCCGGCGGGGCCTCCCGCGCACCGCAGGCCCAGCCGTGCTCCAGGCCTGCCCGTGCGCCTCCGCGCCCCCTCACCGACGGCCTGCGCCGCCCCGGGAGGGCTGTGAGATGACCGGCGGGACACCGCTCGCCCAGCCGCCTCCCCCACCGCGCCGCACCGTGTGGTGGAGGTGGCGGCGCAACCCGCTGCGGCGCCCCACCGACCAGCTGCAGGCCTGGATCGGACTCTGTCTGCTGCTGGCCGCGCTCTCGGCCACCGCCGTCACCGCCCTCGTGGCCGGTCGCGCCGCACATCAGCAGTTGCAGCACACCGCGGAGGCACAGACCCGCTCCCGGCACCAGACGCCCGCGGTCCTCGTCCACGACGCGCCGGCGCATCCGGAACCGGGTTCGGACGAGGAGCAGGAGACCCGGTACCCGGTCACGGTGCGGTACGCCGAGCCCGGTGGTGGGCAGCGCACCGGGCGGACCGAGGTGAGCCCCGGCCTCCCGGCCGGGGCCCGGGTACGGGTCTGGGTGGACGGGGACGGCTCGGTCACCGACCCGCCCATGACCCGCGCGCACGTCCGCCGGCAGGCACTCGCCCGAGCGCTGCTCGCAGCCGCCCCCGTCCCCCTTGCCGCCGCCGTGCTCCGCACTCTGGTCGACCGCGGAATCCAACGCCGCAACCTGGCCGCGTGGGGCACGGAATGGGCCCGGACCGCTTCTCGATGGACCGCTTCCAGCTAGTGATCCGAGTCAGAGATTCGTCCGCAGTAGGCGGCGACTTCGTCGAGGATCTCGTCGGCGGTTTTGGTCCAGTGGAAGGGCCTGGGGTTCTCGTTCCAGTCGGTGAGCCAGGCGCGGATGCCGCGTTCGAGGGCTTGGACGCAGCGGTGGACGCCGCGTTTGAGTTTCTTCTGTGTGAGCTCGGCGAACCACCGCTCAACCAGGTTCGGCCAGGACGAGCTGGTGGGGGTGAAGTGCAGGCGGAAGCGTGGGTGGGCCAGCGGCCACTTCTTGACCGAGGCAGCTTGAACGTCTGCGACCGGTGAGGTGCCAAGGCGCGTGCACGCCAGATCCGCGAGATCGCCGGCTGTGACATCCCCGTGGCCGCCGCCATCGATCTCGTCGACCAGTGGGGCGCGTTCTTCGGCTTCTCCTTCAGCGTTTTGACGACGATGCGGTGGTGATCTGTGCCGGCCCCGGACCAATTCGCCGAGCGGAATCATCAGGAATATCTCACCCGGGAAATGTTCCAGGCGAGTTCGTTACGGCTGTGCAGGGTGTCGGGATGATCTTGCCCCAGCACTCGGGCCCGGTCGGCGGCCACCCGCTCCACCAGCTCCGCTGCTTCCGCATGACGCCCAGCCCGACCGAGGTTCATGGCGTGGTTGTGACGGCTCTGGAGCGTGTCGGGATGATCCTGCCCCAACACTCGCGCTCGGTCGGCGGCCACCCGCTCCACCAGCTCCCCTGCCTCCACTTGACGCCCAGCCTGACCGAGATACAAAGCGTGGTTGTGACGGCTGTGCAGGGTGTCGGGGTGATCCTGCCCCAGCACTCGGGCTCGGTCGGCGGCCACCCGCTCCATCAAGTCCGCTGCCTCCACATGACGCCCAGCACCACTCAGGTTCATGGCGTGGTTGTGACGGCTCTGGAGCGTGTCGGGATGATCCTGCCCCAACACTCGCGCTCGGTCAGCGGCCACCCGCTCCACCAGCTCCCCTGCCTCCACTTGACGCCCAGCCCGACCGAGATACAAAGCGTGGTTGTGACGGCTGTGGAGGGTCTTGGGATCGTCCGGCCCCAAGGTGCGCTCCTGGTCAGCGGCCAGTTGCTCCATCAGCTGGGCTGCGGCCAGCGGGCCGGCGGTCTTTGCCGTCTGCTGTGCCTCGGTGTAGCGGCGGGTCGACTCCTGTGTGGTGGAGGCGGCCGGGGCCGTGACCGTGGTGGCGCAGGCTGGTTGAGGGCCGGAGCTCGGAGGTGCGTGGTGCGGCAACAGGAGTGTGATCGTGTTCGACCAGGGCGTGGTGGTCGGCCCCTGCTCCGGCGGGCTCCAGGCCGAGTCGATGGTCTGGAGGATCTGGGTGAGAAGGGGCCGGTGGCCTGGCTCCTTGGCCAGGCAGGAGCCCACAAGATCGCGCAAGCCGTCGGGGACGTCGTTCAGGCGGGGGGCATCATCCACAATGCGGCGCAGCAAGGCCAGGGGCCGGCCTTCGCCAAACGGGCCCATCCCCGTGGCCGCGAAGGTCAACACGGCACCGAGTGCGAAAACATCGCTGGCAGGCCCTTGTGCGGCGCCGTCGACCTGTTCGGGGGACATGAAGCCGGGGGTGCCCGTGACCATGCCGGTGGTGGTCAGTGCGGTGCCGTCCACCGCGCGGGCGATGCCGAAGTCGATAAGCCGCGGCCCGTCGGCGGCCAGCAGCACATTGGACGGTTTGATGTCGCGGTGCAGCACCTTGGCTGCATGGATAGCCTGCAAGGCTTCGGTGAGCCCGGCGGCCAGCGGCCACAACGACTGCAGCGGCAGCGGCCCGGTCTTGGCCACCGCCAAGGCCAGGTCGGGCCCCGGCACGTAAACCGTTGCCAGCCATAGCGGGTCGCCTTCAGTTTCGGCGCCGACGATCGGGGCAGTGAAGGCCCCGCTTACGGATCGGACGGCCGTGACTTCCTGTCCGAACCGCCGCCTGAAGCTGGCCTGGCAGGCCAGGTTCGGATGGATGACCTTCACCGCCACCGCCCGGCCGGAGGGAGAGCGACCCAGGTACACCCGGCCCATCCCACCCTCACCCAACCGCCTGCGCAGAACATAGGGGCCGATCTGCTGCGGGTCGTCCACCGTTAACGCTTCCATACCGCCTGCCCCCTGGAGCCGTGAACCGCCGTGCCCAGACCGATACCGCCGGGGGTCCTACCCGCTTCCTCCCCGTGCTCAGCCTACCCACACCCCGGCGGATCCCGCGCCACCACCTCCGATTCCAGGGGTTACCGGGGACAGTTGACGGTGTGCCTTCTGAAGTTGCGGGGCACGGGTGCTGCCGACCTTGCGGGCGACCATCACGGCGCAGTACCTCCTACGTGAGCTGGAAGCGGACGGCGTCGTGCAGCGTGTCTCCTACGACGAGGTGCCGCCCCGCGTCGAGTACTCGCTGACCGCGGACGGGATGCGCCTCAACGACGCACTCCAGCCGTTGGCCGCATGGGGACGCGAGCGGCCGACCACGCGAGGGCTGGAGGAGAAGGCAGGCTGGGTTCCATTGTGAACGTGCGGGTCACAGCCACTCGTTGAGGGCCGCGACCAGCACGGTGGCTTCGTGGCGGACGGCGAGTCCGACGTATCGGGTGGCCACCGCCCGGTGGCGTTTCAGCCGGTTGATGCCGCACTCCACGGCATGGCGTTGTTTGTGGTCGTTCTTGTCGAACTTCGGTGGCCGCCCGCCGTGGGAGCCGCGCCTTTTGCTGATCCTGGACAACTACCCCAGACCGTTCGTCTGGACGAAAGCGGCCGACGAGATCCTCGACAAAGTCGCCGCCTACTGCCGACGAATCTCTGACTCAGATCACTAGCGCGGCGATGCCCCCGCGGCGGGGCGCCGTTCCGCCTTCGGCCCCGCCGCACCCGCCCAGCTGACTGTTCGGAAACCGCACACCACCGGTTCGGGGACTGGGCGCCGGCGGCTCAGGGCCCGGCGGGCCTGCGAATGCGCATGCCTGGACGGCGACGGTGCACCGTCAGGTACGACACGCCGTCCTCGCCGGCTGTGACGCTTCGGCTGGAGCCGTGGGGAAGCCACATCAGGCCGCCCTCGCGCAGCGGTCGGGCCTCTTGCGCCGTGCCGAGGGTGCCGCTCCCGCGCACGACGAGGAGGAGCACGTCCAGGTCCGGTTCGACGTGGGGCTCGATGTGCCTGCCGGGCGGTACGTGCACGAGGTTGGCGTCGAGCTGCCGCCCCGGCTCGGCGAGCCGCCACACCGCACCGGCCGGCGCGTTCTCCTCGGCGGCGAGCCCCTCGACATCGCACAGCGGCTTCGGCACCGGGACGTTCGAGGAGTGGGAGCCCGGGTCTGCGTCCGCCATGAGGTGTCACCGTCCGATGTGTGTACTGCGAGGTCGGTCCTTCACCGCCCCTCGCCTCCAACGCCGGGGCGGGTCGCGGATCCGGCGGGCGTGACGAAGCCCACGCGGTCGACGGTTCGCTCCAAATAGGAATCTAACATGCGCATTTGTTAACGTCCGCGCGTGCGGCTGACGAGATTCACCGACCTGGCGCTGCGTGCCGTGTGGCGGTCAACGAGCAGGGCGGGCCCCTGGCCACCCGCGACGTAGCCCGGATGATGGGCGTGCCGTACACGCACATGGCGAAGGCGATCACCAGGCTGCAGCACCTCGGCGTGGTCGAGGCCCGCCGCGGTCGCGGCGGTGGGCTGGAGCTGACCGGGCTCGGACGCCGCGTTTCCGTCGGCTGGCTGGTGCGGGAGTTGGAGGGCGAAGGCGAGGTCGTCTCCTGTGAAGGTGACCAGCCGTGCCCTCTCCACGGTGCGTGCCGTCTCCGCCGTGCGCTGCGCGACGCGCAGGAAGCGTTCTACGCCTCTCTCGAACCGCTCACCATCTCCGACCTGGTGGCACCGCCCGCAGGCCCGGTGCTTGCCGGGCTGGTCGGCCGGCCTTGACGCCACACACCGGCACGGCGCGTGGGCTCCTCGCGCACGTGAACCGGATGGGGGCCGCCACCCGTTCGGATGCGCCGGTGCCCCCGGCAGTCGGCCTCCGTCTGGCGCGAGCCCCTGCCCCTCGTCCGAGCGGTCGTCGAAGGGCTCGCCGGGCGGCGGACGAGCACCTTCGCACCCGAGTTGCGGCCATGGTGAGGCGCTGGTGGAGCTGCCGGCCGAAGACCGTGTTGCGGGCGATTCCGTAGCCTGCCTCACCCGGCCGCCGAGGGAGACACCGCCCTGCGGGGGACGCGCGGCCCGACGGGGAGCGCTACGGGGCGTGTTGTGCAACGCGAGCGGCGCGGTGGGGCTTGCGGCGGGGTGTGCGGTGGGCAAAGATCTGGGGCAGGTGGCCGATGCCGCGCCG
This sequence comes from Streptomyces sp. PU-14G, assembly GCF_041028275.1. Taxonomy (NCBI): domain Bacteria; kingdom Bacillati; phylum Actinomycetota; class Actinomycetes; order Kitasatosporales; family Streptomycetaceae; genus Streptomyces; species Streptomyces sp. PU-14G. The sequence goes on along the minus strand of NZ_JASKYT010000002.1, from coordinate 17,980 downwards.
CAGGTGCGTCGCGCGGTGGGGAAAGCCACCGGTGAGGGCGCGTCCGGGGGTGCGTGCGGGCCGGTCGATGACGCCTGCTACCGCACTGCTCACGGGGAGACTGCCATGTTTCGACTGCCACGCGTTGTGGGTGTGCTGGCGGCCGGCGCCGCTTTGATCGTCGTACCAGCTCAGGCCGCCGCGGCGGTCGGGCCGGCCACGCAGACGGGCGCACCGGGTGTCCTCGGCGCCTGTGCCGAGCTGACCGGCCAGGGACCGGGCTGGGCCTCCCTGCGCAACGACTGTGGCGTGGAGATCAGCGGTTCCGTCCAGTTGAGCTCCGGCGCGAGCCCCCAGTGCGTGTCGATCCCCGCGCACGGGACGAGCACCGTGCGCTGGGCAGGCACCGGGACGGCCGAGTACGCCTACGACTGCCTGACGTAGGAGACGGGCCCCGAGGCACGGTGCTGGACCGGTACGTGACCAGAGCGACCGGTAGGTGGCCGGAGCGACGGGACGTAACGAAAGCGACCGGTACGAGGCCGGAGCCCGGCAGGGACACGCTCATGAGGCGGGGCCCTCGTGGGCGGCTACGGGGGCGCGCCGGCGCACACGGGTACCCAAGGTGCCACAGGGGTGCCCAAGGTGCGCGGAGAACCTGAGGCGCTGGTTCTCGTCGGCCCGGCGTGTGGGCGGGCAGTGCGTCAGCGCACGACGCCGGGGAGCGCCGCCTTGGTGGCCTCTGCCAACAGGGCCTTGTCCGACTCGGATTCCCGGTCGTGGCCGCGGGACATCAGCGCGATGATCACCGGCGCTCCGTGCGGGCGCCAGGCCACCGCGATGTCGTTCTGCGTTCCGTAAGTGAGGCCCGACCCGGTCTTGTCCGCGACTTTCCAGCCGGCGGGAACACCGGCCCGGACGAGGTCATCGCCCGTGGTGTTGCCGCGCATCCACGTCGCGAGCAGCTTGCGCCGGTCCGGCGCCAGGGCGTCGCCGAGCAGAAAGCGACGCAGGTCGTCTCCCAGCGCGCGAGGGGTGCTGGTGTCGCGCGTGGTGCCGGGCGGTGTGTCGTTGAGATCCGGCTCGGTGCGGTCGAAGACGCTGGTCTCGTCACCCAGGTCGCGCATCTTCTGCTGCAGCCCCGCGGGGCCGCCGAGCTGTTCGAACAGCAGGTTGGCGGCCGTGTTGTCGCTGTACTGGAGGGCGGCCTTCATCAGGTCGCGCACCGACATTCCGGTGCCCAGGTGCTTCTTCGTGAGCGGAGCGTGGTCCAGCAGGTCATCGCGTTCGTACGTGACCACCTGGTCCAGTTCCGCGTCGTCGGCGTGCTCGAGCAGTGCCGCGGCCTGGAGGACCTTGGCTGTGGAACAGAACCCGAACCGCTCATCCGCGTGGTACTCCACCGTGCGGCCGGTGCCGGTGTCCACCACGTACAGGCCGAGCCTGCGGTCGTGCCGCTTCTCCAGTGTCGCCAGCGCGCTGGTGATGCGTGCCGGGGTGCGCGCCCCGGCGGAGGCGGACGGTACCGCTGAGGCCGCCGGCGGCGCCTCGGCGCCGGCGGTGCGCTCCTCACCGCACCCGCTGATCAGGCCGGACAGGAGCACGGGCACCGCGAGCAGCGTGACTCGCGTCTTCCTCGTTCGCATACGCGGCATCCTGCTGGGCGCCCACCCACGCGGGCAAAGACGGAAACGCTGCTGTCCATGCCGTTTCGGCATGAGTCCGGTGAGAGCCGAACCCATGTGCGGTCGCGGCGGGTTCACAGGCGCGCGCTGGCGGTTCTCAGGGCGTGCCGAGGCGCCGCCGCCGACAGCAGTCGGCGGCGGCAAGCGCTCGCATCGCGGCGGTCGGCACCCCTCGGCATCACCGTCCCGCGACTCGGTAGCCGACTCGGCGCGCGACTCGGCGCGCGACTCGGCGGGCGACTCGGCGGGCGACTCGGCGGGCGAGGCAGGGCCGCAAGGGGCCCTGCCCGGTTTCACGTGGAGGTCTGAGCGATCCGTGGCCTGCCGGAGACGTGCCGCCGAGAGGTCAGGCGGTGCTCCCCGCCTTGATTGCGGCCGCGATCTCGACTGCGCGGTGGGCCTGGTGGCGTGCCGCCTGCAAGGTCACGTCGCCGGGTGCGCCCTCACCGGCCACGTGGGAGGTGCCGTAGGGGTTGCCGGACCGGAACTGGACGGGGTCGGTGTAGCCGGGGGGCACGATGACGCCACCCCAGTGGTAGAACGTGTTCGCCAGCGCCAGGATGGTGGATTCCTGGCCGCCGTGGGGGGTGTTGGAGGCGGTGAAGGCCGAGTACACCTTGCCCGCGAGCTTGCCCTGGAACCACAGGGGGCCGGCGCTCTCCATGAACACCCGCAGCTGACTGGCCGGGTTGCCGAAGCGGGTGGGGGTGCCGAAGAGCACCACGTCGGCCCACTCCAGGTCATCGAGGTGCGCTTCGGCGACGTCTGCGGTGTCCCGGATGTGCCGGACCCACTCGTCCCTGGTGTTGATCACCTCCTGCGGAGTCGTTTCCACGACCTTGCGCAGCCTTACCCGCGCACCGGCCTTCTCCGCGCCCTCGACGGCTGCCTGCGCCAAGGAGTGCACGTTGCCCGTGCTGCTGTAGTAGATGATCGAAACGTTCACGGATGCCGACATCGGTTCCTCTTCCTCGTCATCGGGCTAGTGTTCCCTTCATCAGTTACGACGACGCAGCGCTGCGGAATGTGAGGCGACGCGCTCACCCCGTACTTCGCTCAGCCATCTCGTCGGGCTGGGCGGCGGGGACGAAGCGATCGAGGGAGCCGGCGAGACCATGACCGACGCATCGGGGTCGTCCGAGCGCGACCGACCCGATCCGGGCCTGAGCGCGCTTGTGAGCGAGCGGCACCAGCTGATCAACCTCACGTACCGGCTCCTCGGCTCACTGACCGAAGCCGAGGATGTCGTACAGGAGACCTACACCCGGTGGTACGCCATGCCGTCACAGCGGCGGGAGGCCATCGAATCGCCCGGTGGCTGGCTGACGACGGTCGCCAGTCGCATCTGCCTCGACCAGCTCGGCTCGGCACGTGCCAGGCGCGAGCGCTACGTGGGCGCTTGGGTCCCCGAACCGCTGCCCGCGAACACGGAGTGGGTCAGCGGACGGTGGGGCGGCGGTACCACGGCCGACCCGGCCGACCGGGTCACCCTCGACGAGTCGGTCACCATGGCCTTCCTCGTCGTGCTCGAACTGATGACCCCGGCCGAGCGTGTCGCGTTCGTTCTGCACGATGTCTTCCGCTACTCCTTCGCCGAAGTGGCCGCGATCGTCGGCCGGACACCGACGGCGTGCCGGCAGCTGGCCTCGTCGGCCCGCCGCCGCGTCCGCGCGTCCGAGTCGACCGCGACCCCGGCCGCCCAGCGCGCCGACACCGTCAGGGCGTTTCTGCAGGCGTGGGAGGCCAAGGACATCGACGCCCTCATCGGCCTGTTGGCTCCCGACGCCACGGCGACCGGTGACGGCGGCGGCCTCGTGCCGGCCGTGCTCCGCCCGGTCGAAGGCGCCGAGGAGGTCGCGCGCTTCTTCGCGGGCCGGATCGACGTGGTGCCCGACCTGACCCTGCTGGAGAGCATGGTCAACGGACAGCCCGGGCTGGTCGCCGAGAGGGGCGGTGTCCCCGTGTCGGTGATGGCTTTCGACATCGCGGGCGACCGGATCAGGCAGATCTGGTCGGTGCTCAACCCCGACAAGCTCCGCTTGTGGAGGGCGGGCTCGTCCCTTTCCGAGGGGCGGGCGGACGCGGCCGGCTGACGACGGCCGAGTTGCGCCGTCTCGCTTCCGGACCATCAGCGGAGGCTCGTGCGACCGGTTCGTGCGCACCGGATCCGAACCGGTCCGACTCGCTTCGCCTCCCTGCTCAGCCGCCGTCAAGCCGGCGCCAAGCCGACAGGCAGTGGCACCCAAGCTCTGTGAACAACACTGAAGAACGTACCCAGCGCCGGAATGATCCGGGCCGGACCAGACGGATTCCGGCACGGAATACGTGGAGGATCGATGTCCGAGACAGCTGAGTCGCCGGAACCTTACTCGGCCACTCCCGACTGGCGCGTCGCTGTCTCGAAAGCCGCCGCTCGATGTCCCGCCGCTCGATGTCCCGCCGACCCGGTGAACGGTCTCCATGCCGCCCGGCCGCCCCCGTGGCCGCCCCAGGACGCGCGCGGGTCAGCGGGGGATCTGCGAGTGCCGGGCGGCCTTTGTGCGCGCGTCTCGTAGATGCGCTTGTGGTCGCGCAGCGCCGCCAGCCTGAAGGGGCCCGTGGTCTCAGCCGGGGTGCGGTGTTCCTCGCCGTCGGACGGGAAGGAGCGCTCGTGCAACGCCCGGTAGCGGGCGTGACCGATCGGCTTACGCCTCTCGACCGCCTCCCGGTGTGCCGCGGTCCGCAGGTGTTCGCGGTGACCGGCAACGACGGTGCCGGCGAAGAACTCGGCGACGTTCCCGGAACCGTAGCTGAGGAAACCGATGGTCTGGCCGGTCAGGTCGTCCGCCTGGTCGAGCAACGCTCCGCGTAGTCCTCCCAGCTGCCTTCCACCGTCAGGAGATACGCGGCGATGGACTCCTGTCCGTCAACCAGGGCAGCGCGCGGTAGTTCGGCCGCCAGAAGCCCACGACGTCGGCGGTGTGACCGCCGGCACAGCCGAGGCGCTCCAGTCCATGAATGCCGGCGCCGGTGGCCTTCCCCAGGGCGGTCGGGGAGCATGAAACCGTTTGACTGCCCAGTCCGTTGGAAGGTCCGGTGCGGTGCCTCGGCCAGCGAGTCCAGGGGTCGCACCAAGGCACATGGCGTATATGAGAAGGATGACCGAGAGATGAAGTCAGGCAGTTACAGGAAGAGGTCCGTCGGTTGGATAGCCGGCGCCGCGCTGGCGGCGATGGCCGTGGGGGTCACCGGGTGCTCGGGCGACTCGGATTCCGGAGAGAAGAAACCGGCCGCGGACAGCTCGGCCGCGGACCAGCCCAAGGAGGAGAAGAAGGACGGTTCGGCGACGCCGCCGTCCTCGGACACCCGCCGGTCCTCGGCTGAGGGGGCAGTCGCCGCCTGGGTCACCGCGATCGTCAAGGGTCAGCCGAAGAAGGCTTGCCTGGTGATGGCGGAACCAGCCGCCGGCTCCTCGCCCGCGAAGGTCGGCACCCCGTCGAGGTGCAACAGTGACGACCCCGACGTGCGCAAGATGCGGGAGAACCTCGGGAAGTTCCGCGCGTCGTTCTCGCCCAAGCCGCCGCCGAGCGACCCCCAGGTGGACGTAGCGCGGACCCCGGCCACCGGTAACAAGACAGTGGTCCCTGCCGACAAGGTCACCATCGACGGAGAGACTCTCGACAAGGTCATCCTCTCCAACTCCTCCGGTGTGAAGGAAGGGCAGTTGGACGTCAAGATGACGTCCTCGAAGATCGAGGGTGCTTGGTACGTGACCGACTTCGCTCTCGACATCGGCTAGCGTCGCCTGTGGCAGGTGGGGGCGGCCTGGTTCTCCGCATCGACAGCGCTCCCGGCCTCTCACGTGCGGCGCTGACCGCCGTCGCCGCCGTCACCACCTGACGCACGCTGTCCCGAGCGACCGTGTCGACACCCTGCGACCCCACCGGTCGAGGGCGTCGGCACGGTCGCGTCGCGACTGGTGCACGAGCCGCATGCTCAGCTGCTGTGCACGAGCTGAATCAGGTTGCCGACGGTGTCGTCCAGGACCGCACTGGTGACCCCGCCCATCTCCACAGGCTCCTGCGTGAAACGTACGCCGAGCCCGCGCAGCCGGTCGCACTCCGCCTGTACGTCCTCCACCGCGAAGGAGGCGGCCGGAATGCCGTCCTGGACCAGCGCCGTCTTGTACGGCTGGACCGCGGGATGACCGGACGGTTCAAGAAGCAACTCGGTCCCGTCCGGGTCTTCCGGCGAGACCACGGTCAGCCACCGGTCCGAACCCAGCGGAACGTCGTGCTTCACTGCGAAACCCAGCACCTCGGTGTAGAAGCGCCGGGCTTTTTCCTGGTCATCGACGAAGACGCTGGTGAGATGGATCCTCATGGCTTGCTCTCCGGTGCATCGGGCCTGAGCCATCGGGTGACGATGCACTCAAGGGGTTCGGTGTTCAGCTCGTGGAACTTGTAGCGGCCCTGGCGCCGAGAGAGGACCAGGCCCGCGGATTCCAGCACGGCCAGATGCTGACTGACCGCTTGGCGGGACAGCCCGAGACCGTGTTTGGTCACCAGCCGCGCGCAGATCTCGAACAGGGTCTGACCGTCCCGCTCCACCAGCTCATCGAGGATGTGCCGGCGGGTGGGGTCGGCCAGCGCCTTGAAGACATCCTCCGCCATGACCCCTACCATAGGCAAGCAACGACTTGCCTATCAAACGCAGTGCTCCACGGCCGCCTGAGCCATGAGACACGCCCTGGTCAGATGGCCGACACGCGCGCGCCCGCCTCCGTCGGGGCTGCGCTTTTCCGGCCAGCGATCTCGCCCACCCGGGGTGGTTGGGCGGGTGCGTGCGACACGTCACCGGCTCAGGGGGTGACGTGTGCGCACACCCCCCGGCTGCCCGGCGGAGAAGGGGGGTATGAAGCCCTGCCGAAGTGGCCCCCCGTAGCGTGGCTGGTGCCTTCGCTTCCTGACACCGCAGGGTCCGTCTCCGGCGCCGAGTGGACCTTCTCTTACCCGGGAGAGGTGGCACCGGGACGGGCGGCACCGGCCGGATCGACGCTAGCGCGGCCGGGAACTCCTCCGCCGCCTGCCGTACGAACGGGTACAGGTAGGACATCAAGACGTCCTTGCGGGCCAACTCCATGACGGCGGCCGTGCTGCCGTCGACCATGCGCGCCCCGCACATCGGCATGCCGAGGTGCACCCGCCAGGCGGGCAGGCCGTTCATCGGCAACGCGGCGGCGAACGCGGCGTCCGACCTCGGCGCGTCCAGCATGTGCCAGGTGACGACCAGCGGCGCGGCTTCGTTGTCGGCCGGTGGCAGGGCCGTGAACGGCACGCCGGCGGCCGTGCCCGTCATCGGTGAGTCCATACGGCCACGTTAGGTCGGGGGCCGCAGCCAGGCTTCGGTTATCGCCCCCAGCGGAACCAGCACGGGCGGAGTATCGCCTTGCGACGGGATGCCGTCCCCGACAGCTTTGAGCTGCCCCTGCCCTGACTCGCACGAGCGCCGGCGCGGGACACGGAGCGCATCCGCACGGCGCCTACGCTGTTCGCCTCTCAGGCGTTCCCGATCTGGTGGAACCGATGCCGAGCCGGCCTCGTCACATGAGCGGACGGTGTGCTCATACCCCTCTCCTGGAGGCCGTATGCGGGCCAGGACTTCGCGTTCCGTCAGCCTCTTTGCTGTGGTCGGCTTGTCCGTCGCCAGCCTGGGCACCCTGTCCGGTTGCGCTGTACAGACAACCAGCGGTGGCAGCACGGGCGAGGCCGATGACGACAGTGGGAAGGCACGAGCGCACCGTGCCCGGCAGGTCGCCACTGCCTGGGACGGATCGAGCGCGGCTGCCGCGTGGCGCGCCGGCTACCACCCGATGGGCAAGGCGGTCCAGCCGCCACGGGGAGGCCTGCGCACGAAGGCCGACAGGCGGGCCTATCGGAACCGGAGCTTCGACCTGCGAGGCAAGTTGCCCACTACCGGGCCGAGGGACGGGCGGGTGACCTTTGTCAAGGGTGGATCGCTCACCCGACCGTTGAAGGGAGCCGAGGAGTCCTTCGAAGCCCTGGTCCGCTCCAGCGCCCAGCCGCGTCTGAGAGTGACCGGCGCGAAGCTGGGCGAGATGAGCGTCACCACGAGCCGCGGAACGGCGAAGGTCCCGGCTTGGCTGTTCAGTCTGGAGGGCTACGACACTCCGCTCAAGCAGGCTGCTGTCATCCCCTCCGGGCTCCCCAGGTCACCGGTCAGGCCGGTCGCAGGCGGCCCCAGTCGGCTCGACGGTCTGGTGCGGTACTCCGTCGACGAGCGAGCGGTGACCGTGATCTCCTCCCACGGGGACTGCGATGACGGCTCCGCGGTGGACGTGCTCGAAACGTCCCGCAGCGTGGTGCTGTCAGCCTTCGTCAAAGGCCGACGGGGTGGCCTGTGCACCAAGCAGGCGAAGCTGCAACAGGTGACGGTGCGGCTGGCACAACCTGTGGGCGACCGCGTTCTGCTCGACGCACACACCGGCCAACCGGTTCTCTACAGCACACGGGGCGCACCTCAGACGGACGACGCGACTGCCTCGTAAACAGCGTCTACCAGGGCCATCTTCCGCGGGTCATCGGCGATGTGCGTGCCCATGTGGTTCATGACGTAGCCGATGCTGATACCCGCTTCGGGGTCCGCAAGCCCGAAGGAGCCGCCGAAGCCGTCGTGGCCGAAGGCCCGCGGGTTGGGGCCGTACGAACCGTGCCGGCCGCTCAGCCAGAGACCGAGGCCGATTTCCGTGTCGTGCCCCAGGCCAGTACCCAGTATCAGGTCCCGGCAACTGCCCTGGCCTTCGCGTACGCGTTCCGCTGCCTGCGCCGACAGGACTTGGTAGCCGCTGTCCACCCGCCGCCGGCCGGTGAAGATCTCGTACAGCGCCGCGACTCCTCGCGCTGTTCCGTGGCCACCGGCGGCGGGAATCTCGGCGGCGCGCCATGCACGGGTGTTGGCGTCGGCTGCTCCGGTGACGGGGTTGGCCAGGGCGGCGAGGACGACCGGCGCCAACTTGCGCGGTGCGGCCCCCCGTTCGCCGCCTCTCGCGGCCGGCATGGGCACCAGCTCGGCGGCGCGCCGGGCCTCCTCCTCGGGCAGGCGGATGGAGAAGTCGATGCCGAGCGGTCCGGTGACCTCCTGGTGCAGGAACGTGGAGGGAAGCTGTCCGGTGACGCGCCGCACGACCTCGCCCACCAGGAAGCCGTAGGTCAGCGCGTGGTAGCCGGAGCAGGCGCCCGGCTCCCACCACGGTTCGGTGGCCGCGAGGCGTGCGGTGGTCAGCTCCCAGTCGTAGAGCTGGGCCAGCGTGTGCGGTACCCGCAGGCCGGCCAGGCCCGCGCGGTGCGAGAGCAGATGACGTACGAGAACGTCCTGCTTGCCCGCTGCGGCGAACTCGGGCCAGTAGGCGGCGACTGGCGCGTCCGGGTCCAGCAGGCCTCGGTCGATCAGCAGGTGAGCGCACAACGCCGTGGCCCCCTTGGTGGTCGACCACACGTTGACGAGGGTGTCGCTCGCCCACGAGCGGGTGCGCGCGGCGTCGGCCCAGCCGCCCCACAGGTCGACGACCGGCTCCCCGTCCAGCAGAACGGTCACGGCGGCGCCCAGTTCGCCGCGCTCGCGGAAATTCTCCGCGAAAGCGGTGCGGACGCCTGCGAAACGCGCGTCGCAATGCCCGCCGATCTGTGGCGTTGTCTGCTCGGCCATGGAGCCTCCGGCTTCTCGGACCGGGTGCCCGCACGGGCCGGTACCCGGCTCTGCCTACGCATACCGACTGGTCGGACTGGTAGGCCGGAACATACCGGCAGATCACCCCGACGGGAAGGGGCACTTCGCGCGTCGGCTACCTTCGTGTCAGTGCCGTGACCAGGTCGTCCAGCCCGTTGAAGCGACCGTCGAAGGCTTCGGAATCCTTCGGTGGGTCTCCGGCCGGCCGGTGGACGTAGGCGGTTCGCATTCCGCTCATCCGGGCGGCGCGCAGATCCCAGGCGTGAGCGGCCACCATGAGGACGCGCTCCGGTGGGCAACCGGCGGTGTCGACGGCGAGTTGGTAGACCTCCGGCGACGGATTGTAGGCCAGGACGGCCTCGGCGGACAGGACTTGGTGCCAGCGCAGCCCGGCGTGCGCGTTGAGGCGTAGCAGAGCGGCGCGACTGGCGTTGGAGAGCCCGAGGACGGGAAACCGCTGCGCGAGCCGCGCGAGTCCGGCGACGGAGTCGTCCCAGGGAGGCAGGCGCTGACCAGCCGTGGCCAGCCGGGCGATCACCACCGGGTCGGCGAGCCCTGCTCGGTCGGCCACCAGCCGCGCCGCTTCGGCGTCGATGACCTCGGTGCTGGCGTACGGGCGGTCCCCTTGGCCGATGCGCTGCTCCTCGCGTTCACGATGCCGCTGCCACCGGGTGAACAGTTCGTCTGCCGACGCGTCGTCGGCCGCGGGTACCGCGTCGCGAAGGGCCGCTCGGATTCCGCTGGGTTCGTCGACGAGTGTTCCGAGGACGTCGAAGACGACGACCTCGATGTCGGACGACTCGGCCACTGCTTCCCCCTGCGTGTTGGCGTCACCGGTTCAACCGGTGACGAGCTTGCCGTCGGCTTCGTCACCGGTCAAGATGGTGACGTGTACTTCGCGTTCGTGAGCGGCAACCCGGCCCTCGATCTGGCCGCCACCGTGGGGACTCGTCGCAGCGAGCCCATCGATGTCCTGGCCACGCCCGCAGACCTCGAACGGTGGGTGGCCCGATGCGACGAGCTGCCTGACCATGTCACCGCTGACTCCGGCACCTTCCAGTCCGCACTGTCGCTGCGGGAGGCCCTCTACCACCTTGCGCTCGACCGGGTACTCGGGCGTCCCTTCGGCCGGGAAGACCTCCGGATCGTCAACGCCGCGGCCACCGGGCCGCTCCCCGCCGTCGAACTCGGCAACGCGGGGCTGCGCATGTCGGGAGACCTCGTCGCAGCGCTCTCTCACATCGCCAGAAGCGGTATCGCCCTGCTCGCCGATCCCCACGCCCGCATCAAGGAGTGTGGCCGCGCAGAATGCACTCGTCTCTATCTCGACCGCTCCCGGGGCGCCCGGCGCACCTGGTGCGGGATGGACGAGTGCGGCAACCGCGTCAAGGCCGCGGCGTACCGAACTCGCAGACGAACCGCTGAGAGGCCCGCGTGCTCCTGAAAAGGGCGGGTGCCTGACCGCGGACGAAGCCGCAGGCGGCGCGCGGGGCGGGCGCCGCGCCGGAACGCCCCGCGCGGCGCCCCGCGTGGTCCGGGCCCGGGCGAGTCCGCTGGTACGGCGGCCCGGCGTGCCGCCTCAGCGTTCCTGGTAGACGAGCCACACCTGCCCGCGGTCGAACGGCATCCGCTTGCCGTTCGAGAGCGTGTAGGTGGTGTCCCCCGTCGCGCTCTTGCGCTGCCACTTGGTCTCGAACGCCTTGCCGTCACGCAGCACGGTCGCCTCTCCGCTGCCCACCGTCTCGATGTACGGCGTCTTACCGCTGGAGTCCGGTGGCATGTCCGTCTTCTGGATGATCACCGTTTTGCCGCCGAGCAGCTTCCCGGACGTGCCCTTCGCCGGTTCGCCGTCGAAGGAGGCCAGCCAGCGGTCCTCCTCGGTCGACCAGTCGAAGGAGACGCTGGAGGATCCGTAGTCGACGCTCCGCCCTTCGGCCGGCGTACCGCCGCCGGGTTCCGCATCGAAGCGGAAGCCGATGTCGTCGGCCTCGCTCGCTCCCTGTGCCTTGTCGAGGAGTTTGTCGGGGCGGCCGTAGAGGTTGTGTGGAGGCTCGTTGTCGCCGCCGCGCTCGTAGGCGTCCGGGTGGTCGTCGTGCGAGACGCCGTACAGAGGCGATTTCTTGATCTTGTCGACGACCCCCTCACGCGCACCCGAGTAGGCGAGCGCGGGCCGCTGGAACATGCGCATCTGCTCGACGTTGTACTCACGCGCGCTGCGCACCGGGCCCAGGGTCTCGGGGTAGTGGCTGGAGTAGATGGCGAACAGCCGCCCCAGCCCGCCCTCGACCTTCTCGACGCCGACGATGTCTGCGTCCTCCAGCGCCGTCTGCGGACGTGCGTCCCTGTGGTTGTCGATCTTCACCGCGAGCACGGGGTTCTTCTCGGCGGGAAGACCCGTGAAGGGGGAGGTGAATGCGGCTTCCTGGCGCGTCGGGAGAGTACTGGCGTCGTCGGCGGCGGCGAACGAGGCCGGTGAGGCGACGGTTCCCGTCAGCCCTCCGACAACGGTCAGCGCGGCGACCACGCGGAGTCGTCGGCTGCGGGCGCGCACCGCCCTCCTCGCGCTCTTCGGCCTCTCGGGGGCGGGCGCCGGATCGGGGGCGGGCGCCGGATCGTGTGCGGTGGAGCTGTCGGTCATGAACAGACCTCCCGTGGGGGGAAACCGTGGGGAGGCCCAACCTCCTCTCGCCCGTGTCGCGTCGTCAATACCGGAACCCGGTCGCATTCGTTGAACAGTTGAACATCAGCTACTGTGTACGACTGGTGGATCAGCGCTTCGAGAAGATCCTCGACGCTCGCCCACATCGGCGCAGCCGAGCAGTTCAGTGATGCCCCGCGTGCGGGAGGGGTCACGGGGGCGGGTCTTCCCCGCCCCTCGCTCGGCACGCCGACGAGGTCGACACGAGGGCATGGGAGACCCCCCGATGCCCGCAGAGTGTGGCCCGCGCAGGTCCTACGGGGCTCGCCGAACCCGACCTGGGGCACAGGGCACGCCGACCTTCTCCCGCGTCACCGTGAACTTTTCCGTGGGACCGGTCATCAACACGCGTGTCCGACACGAGCATCACGGGGGCACCAGTGCCCCACGGGTCGGGCGGCGCGGGCTCGGATCCGACACACAGGGCGCCCGGGCTCGCGTCCACATGACCACAGTTCCACAACACGTCCAACGGAGTATTTCTCCATGGCCAGTAGAATCCTGTCCGTACGCAAGACAGTCGCCGCCGCCGTCGCCGGTGGCACACTGCTTGCAGCCGCCCCGCTCATCGCCTGGGGCACCACCACGTCGAACGCGTCCGACACGCCACCGCCCGAGCTCACGGCCAAGGGTGCCTCCCTGATAAACGGCAAGGGCGAGTCGCTTTACGGCAAGAACGTGAACGACGACCGCAACATGGCCAGCACGGTGAAGATCATGGTCGCCTCCATGGTTCTCGACAAGAAGAACGTCGACCTGGACCGCAAGGTTCCCGTCCGGCAGGCCTACCGCGACTACGTCGCCGAACACCACGCCAGCACGGCGGACCTCCAGACCGGCGACAAGCTCAGCATCCGTCAGCTCCTTTACGCAGCGCTGCTGCCGTCCGGCGCCGACGCCGCCTATGCTCTCGCCGACACCTTCGGCCAGGGGGCCACCAGGGCGCAGCGCGTGCAGTCGTTCGTCGTGGACATGAACGCGAAGGGCCACGAGCTCAACCTCGGCAAGACGAAGTTCGACACCTTCGACGGCACGGGCGGTGACTCCAGCACTCCGAAGGATCTGGCGAAGCTCGCTCAGCACGCCATGCAGAACGAGACCTTCCGCAAGATCGTCAAGACCAAGGAGTACAAGGGCGAGGCGCCGGCAGCCAACGGCCGCACGCGCTACTACACCTGGACCAACACCAACCAACTCCTCGGCTCGTACAAGGGCGTCGTCGGCATCAAGACCGGTACGACCAGCAAGGCCGGCGAGTGCCTGGTGTTCGCGGGCGAGCGGGACGGCAAGACCCTCGTCGGCACGGTGCTGAACAGCAAGGACCGCTACAAGGACGCCGCGAAGCTGCTGGACTACGGCTTCGGCGCCGATGACGCGAAGGACATGAAGATTCGTCGCCTGCCGTCGGACGCCCAGAGCGACTGACACGCAGTAGCCGCAGTACGACGGGCCCGGTCGCCGAGCGACCGGGCCCGTCGCCATGACGGAGAGCCGGGGCCTCCGTACTCACCGCACCGCACGGCGCGCTCGTGCGTGCGGAGCGTCCGCGCGGCGGGACCAGCGAACGGCTTCTTCGGCCCCGCCCGGACCTCGCCACCGCCCTTGACTTGGTACAGACCAATGCGGTTGAGTTCCCCGCGCCCCCTACAAGCGAGGAGTGCGCCCGTGTCGAAGCGACGCATCACGGCGCTGCTGACCGCTCTGGCGGTCGGATGCGCCCTATGGTTTGTCATGCCCACAACTTCTCAGGCAGCCCCGGCGCAGTCGCAGCAGGGCTCCACGGCGGAGTTCGTGGTGAGCGAGGCCCAGTTCGACCAGATGTTCCCTGGCCGGAACTCGTTCTACACCTACAGCGGCCTCACGGCAGCGCTGGACGCCTATCCGGGCTTCGCCAACACCGGCAGCGACACCGTCAAGAAGCAGGAAGCCGCCGCGTTCCTGGCCAACGTCAGCCACGAGACCGGCGGTCTGGTCCACGTCGTCGAGCAGGACCAGAGCAACTACCCGCACTACTGCGACGCCAACCAGCCCTACGGCTGCCCCGCAGGCCAGGCCGCCTACTACGGCCGCGGCCCCATCCAGCTCAGCTGGAACTTCAATTACAAGGCCGCAGGCGACGCCCTCGGCATCGACCTGCTCAACAACCCGTACCTGGTGGAACGGGACGCCGCGGTCTCCTGGAAGACCGCGCTGTGGTACTGGAACACCCAGACCGGTCCGGGCACCATGACCCCGCACGACGCCATGGTCAACGGCGCAGGCTTCGGCGAGACGATCCGCTCGATCAACGGCACCCTGGAATGCGACGGCGGAAACCCCGGCCAGGTCCAGAGCCGGATCGACAGGTACAAGGAGTTCACCCAGGTACTGGGGGTGGCCCCGGGCGACAACCTGAGCTGCTGAGCCAGCCCCGCAGCGAACGGCTCGGCGGCTTCGGACACCTCACGTCCGTACACGGCCCAGGTCGGCACCTCCCGGCCTGGGCCCAGCCCTGCCGCTCGCGTCGGCTCCCGGTGGTCCGGGAGGGAGCGGTCGGGAGAAGAGCGCGACGCGTCCGCGGCGCCGCGCGGACGCGTTCCGTCCCCTCGACGCGCGCACTCATCTGGTGGCTGCGGCTGACGTCGGCTGTCTGTTGGCGGCTTCCGATGTCGGCTGTCTGTTGGCGGCGCCCGACGTCGGCTGTCTGTCGGCGGCGCCCGACGTCGGCTGTCTGTCGGCGGCGCCCGACGCCGGCTGTCGCCCGCTAGTTCTTCTGCAGGGTGCGGGTGACACCCGCGATGACGGCGGTCGTCAGTATCCAGCCGAAGGCGATCAGCAGGTAGGCCAGCCACTGGAGGCCGTCGTTCGACCAGTACCACCCCGTGCGCTGCCCCAGACCACCGATGGGGATCAAGAGGTCGAGTGTGTAGACGAGGGGCTGGAACGGACCGCCTTCGCCCGGCTTCATCGGGGTCGGAGACTGCGCGCCGAAGACCAGGGTGCCCAGCAGGGTCAACATCACGAGCCAGACGCCTGCCAGCCAGGGCCGGTAGCCGTAGCCCACGGTGACGTCGAGCAGGTGCCCCCACACACGCGCCGGCACGGGCAAGGTGAGGCGCCGGTGACGCTGTTTGGCCAGGAGCACGCGGCGGGCGTGGTCGTCGTGGCCGATTTGCCGGTACCAGCCCGCGAGTTGCTCGTAGGGCTGCGGGGCGTAACCGGGGTTCCGGCCGATCCACGCCAGACGACGGGCCACCTCGTCCGCCGCGAGCCGTCCGTCCTCGTCTGCCGCAGGCGGCGTGTCCCCGAAGCGGATGGAGCCGTATGAGCACCACCCACTCTCCTGGGCCCGAGATCCTGGCATCGGAGACAAGCAGGTTCCCGGCCATACGAGCGTTGACGAGTATGAGCGGGCCGCCTTCGACAGCCGACCGCCTCACATCCAGGTCGCCCCCGATCTGGGCGAGTTCGGCGTCGATCCCGGGCACCCGGCTGTTCGTGATCTCAATCGTCCGGGTCGTGGCACCGTACAACCGCACCGCCTGGTCCAGCCGACAGCCCTCCAGCGAAAGCGTGTGGCAGATCTGCGCCCCGGACAGGTCGAGACGGCCGGTGATATGCGCCCCGGCAAGCCGCAGGGCGGCGACAGCGCCAGACCGATCGTCGTTCGCGCCGAGCAGCAGCGCCGCCACGACGGCCGCGCGGACAGTGCGTTCGGGGCCCCACCGGGCGCCCACAGCGGCGTCGTCCGCCTCGGGCACGCCTGTGCGCAGATCGACTCGACGTCCCTCAGGGAAGGCGTCCCACAGCTCGCGCTCCGGCGGGGTCAACTCCTCGTATGACAGCACCCATGCAGAGTAATGACGTTGCTCGCCCAGCCGTACGCCAAGCGGGAGAGACTTCATTCTGTTGGGACTGGTGAGAACTCCTCACCAAATAGCCTACGAGGTGGTTGGATCGCTCCGGGACTGTGGGTCCGGGAGGGGCGGGGGTGGTGCGACAGCACTCCTGGCAGCGGTCGAAGTCAGCGGCGCCTCAGCCCCGTCCGGTCGTTGCGGAGCGGGCCCGAGGTCAGACCTGCGAGCCCCACACCGACGAGCATGACGGCAGAGGCGACCACGACGACGGTGGCGCCCTGAAGGTCGACGAGCGCGCCGAGCACATTGTTCATCAGCAGCAGGGCCAAACTCTGCACGAGTACCAGCACAGCCTGGATTCGCGACAGGTGGGAGTCGGGTGATGACGCGAGAACCAGCGGCGCGATGTGCGCGGAGAAGGTCCCGTTCCCGATTCCGATGACCAGGCCGGCGGCGACGGCTACGGTCGCGCTGGGGGAGAGACCGAGCGCGAGCACGCCCGCACCCGCCAGGATCAGCGCGCTCGCCGCCATCAGACCAGGCCGCCCCAGCGGGCCGCGTTTCACCACCGCCAGGGTCACCGCCACCATGCCCACGCCCTGCGCTCCGAGCACCAGCCCGGCGGCTCCCGCGCCCCACTCCTCCTCGCGTGCGAGCAGGGGGATCAGCAGGGTCAGCACGGGCAGCAGGAAACCGGCCGCTGCCCCGGTGAGCCACAGCCCCGGGCGCAGCACCGGATGGGAGAAGGCCACCTTCACCCCGCTCAAGGCGTCCTTGAGGAAACCGTCCTTCTTCGGAGCAGGAGGCACGTCGTGCTGGGGGCGGACGGCAATCAGGACAACCAGAGTGAGGGCGAAGGTGACCGCGTTGACGAAAGCGGCACCCGCGAACCCGGCCAGGCCGATCAGCACGCCGGCCAGCGGACCGCCTCCCATGTTGATCACCTGGCCGCCGACCTGTCTGAGGGACAACGCACGAGGCAACTGGGCCTTGGCCACCAGTCGGCGGGGCATGGAACCCGAGGCCGGCAGATAGAACGCGTCGACGACGCCGACCGCAACGCCCGTGGCGATGAGCAACAAGGGCGGGGCCCCCAGGGAGGAGGCGACAGCCACGAGAGCGAGCGAGAAAATCAGCATCGCCGCGTCGCCGGTGATCAGCACGCGGCGTGCGCTCACGCGGTCGCTGACCGCTCCTCCGACGAGGAGAAGCAGGACGCGGGGCAGCGTGATCGCGCTCAGGACCAGCGCCGCGATGCTCCCGCCATACTCACTGGCGGCCCAGCCCAGGGCGAAGGAGAAGACCTCATTGCCCACGAGCGACACCAGGATGCCGACGAGCCACAGCGTGTAGGCCCGAGGCAGCCGGTCCTGACCGTGTCTCTCGTCCCACACCTCCGGGACCGGGACGGCACCGGCTGCCACAGTCTCCTCGGCCGCCTCATCACTGGCTGCCATGCGCCCCCGCTCGATCCGACGATGCCGATGATCACGGAGCCGACAGTGCCACACGGCACTGACATCAGGGCCCGCTCACCGTGGTGCCCACCTCCGGTGCGGACCGCTGTACACCGCTGGAGATCTGCTCGCTCTGGTCAACCGCCAGGTCTCTTCCGCCAGGAGTTCTTACTGCTTGCCGGTGCCGACGGGGCCGACCGTGACCTTCTGGTCGGCGCCCTCCCGGACCGGGAGATTGATGCTGACCGGCAGGCTCGTGGAGTGGGTCTCGTGGGGCGGCACGTGGATCCGCCCGCGGCGGGAAATGTGCGCGACCGACCGCCCGTCTCACACGCCTGTTACCCGCGCCGCGCGGCCCTGCGCCCTCCCCTGCCCGACGGCCCGGTGTTCCGTCGGCCCAGCCGAAGTGATGGAATGAAGCGAAGATCCCCCAGGAGGTCCCGTGGCCGGCTCAAGTGCCCCGCAACCGCAGCGCTCGCAGCCGCGAAAGCTGCGAAGCCTGCGCCCCCTCGCTTTCGGTGCCGATCCGGCGGGGGCGCGGATGGAGCGGATTCGCCGCTCTCCCCATTTCGCCGACGGCGTGTTCCGGAACCCCGAAGG
>NZ_JASKYT010000199.1:0-12199 GCF_041028275.1 Streptomyces sp. PU-14G | reverse complement strand
GTCTTTGCTGCGGCCGTCTTCTTCCCCGCCGCCCCCTTCTTCGAGGCAGCGGCCGTCTTCGTCGCGGCCGTCTTCGCCGCGGTCCCCTTCGTCGCGGCAGCCTTCTTCCCCGCTGCCGTCTTCTTCGTGCCGGTGGCGCCGGTGGACGTCGCGGGGGCCGTTCTGGTGGCGGCCCGCTTGGCAGCCGCCTTCTCGGGGGACGCCTTCTTCGGGGCGGCCTTCTCGGACGCTGCCTTCTTGCCCGTCGTCGTCCGGCCCGTCGTCCCCTTGGGGGACTCGTGTTCGCTCACAGCGGAATCCTCCGTCACCGTCACCCGTCCAGGCCCCCGCCCGTCGCTTCACTCCGTGGCCGGGGGACACTCGGCCAGCGTAAGGGCGCCCACCGACATTCGTGGCTCACGCAGCCGATCCGCGGCCCTAGCGCGCCCCGCGTTGGGGCCCACGGCATGAGTGCGTCAAACTTGGGACTGATTGCTGTGACTGATCGCATGGTTTCACCGTCCGGCATCATGGGATCCACGGACCCCATGGGCAGGTCGACAAGGAGAGAACTCGTGGACGACGTTCTGCGGCGCGCCCCGCTCTTCGCGGCGCTCGATGAGGAGCAGGCCGCTGAGCTGCGCGCCTCCATGACGGAGACGACGCTGGCTCGCGGTGAGGCCCTCTTCCACGAGGGTGACCCGGGTGACCGCCTCTACGTGGTGACCGAGGGCAAGGTGAAGCTGCACCGCACCTCGCCCGACGGCCGGGAGAACATGCTCGCGGTCCTGGGCCCGGGCGAGCTGATCGGTGAGCTGTCCCTGTTCGACCCGGGTCCGCGTACGGCGACGGCTTCGGCGTTGACCGAGGTCAAGCTGCTGGGCCTGGGCCACGGCGACCTGCAGCCCTGGCTCAACGCCCGCCCCGAGGTGGCCTCGGCTCTGCTGCGGGCGATCGCCCGGCGGCTGCGGCGCACCAATGACTCCATGTCCGACCTGGTCTTCTCCGATGTGCCGGGGCGCGTGGCCAAGCAGCTGCTCGACCTGTCGCGGCGGTTCGGGGTGCAGTCCGAGGAAGGCATTCACGTCGTGCACGACCTCACGCAGGAGGAGCTGGCGCAGCTGGTGGGCGCCTCCCGCGAGACGGTCAACAAGGCTCTGGCCGACTTCGCGGGGCGCGGTTGGCTGCGGCTGGAGGCCCGTGCCGTGATCCTGCTGGACATCGAGCGGCTGGCCAAGCGCTCGCGCTGACCCGCCTCACCGTCGTGTAAGGGGCGTTCTCTAGGGAGGACGCCCCTTACACGTGCTCACACAGTCAGGCGGTCAGGCGGTCACCTGCTCACACGGTCACACAGCCACCTGCTCACACGTTCACGCGGTCACGCAACCACGCGGTCACGCAGCCATGCGCTCACGCGCTCACACCAGCCCGTGCTCCGCGAGATAGTCGAGCTGTGCCCGTACGGACAGCTGCGCCGCGGGCCACAGGGACCTGTCGACGTCCGCGTAGACGTGGGCCACGACCTCGGACGCGGTGCGGTGCCCCTCCTCGACGGCGGTCTCCACCTGGGCGAGCCGTTTGGCACGGTGGGCCAGGTAGTAGTCGATGGCACCCTGCGCGTCGGCGAGCACGGGGCCGTGCCCGGGGAGGACGTGGCTGACACCGTCGTCGACCGTCAGGGAGCGCAGGGCGCGCAGGGAGTCGAGATAGTCCCCGAGCCTGCCGTCCGGGTGGGCGACGACGGTGGTGCCGCGCCCCAGCACCGTGTCCCCTGTGAGCACTGCGGCGTCGGCGGGCAGGTGGAAGGAGAGCGAGTCGGCGGTGTGTCCGGGGGTGGGCACGACACGCAGTTCGAGGCCTCCCGTCGTGACGACGTCTCCGCCGGCCAGCCCCTCCTCTCCCAGCCGGAGCGCCGGGTCGAGGGCGCGTACGGACGTGCCCGTCAGCGCGGCGAAGCGCGCCGCGCCCTCCGCGTGGTCCGGGTGGCCGTGGGTGAGCAGCGTGAGCGCCACCCGCCTGCCCTGCCGCTCGACGGTGGCGACGACGTCCCGCAGGTGCGTGTCGTCCAGCGGCCCCGGGTCGATGACGACGGCCAGGTCGGAGTCCGGCTCGGCCACGATCCAGGTGTTGGTGCCGTCGAGCGTCATGGGCGAGGGGTTGGGCGCGAGTACGCAGTACGCGCGGGCGCTCGCCCGGCCGCTGATGGCGCCTGAGCGAGGCTGCCCTGGGAGTGCCGCGGCGTCGGTCATGCGGGATCGATCCTTTTGGTGAACTCGTCGTGTCCCGGCCAGCTGAGCACGATCTCCCCGCCCTCCAGGCGGGCCCGCGCGACCACCGGGGTCAGATCGCGCGCGGCGGAGCCGGCCAGGACGTCCGACACGGCCGGGTACGGCGCGAGTCCGCGCAGGGTGGCGATGGTCGGCGGCATCATCAGCAGGTCGCCCCTGTCGTACCCGGCGGCGGCCTCCTGGGGGCGTACCCAGACGGTGCGGTCGGCTTCGGTGGAGGCGTTGCGGGTGCGCTGCCCTTCGGGGAGGGCGGCGACGAAGAAGTACGTGTCGTAGCGCCGCTTCTCGAACTCGGGTGTGATCCAGCGGGCCCACGCGCCCAGCAGGTCGCCGCGGAGGACGAGGCCCCGGCGGTCGAGGAAGTCGGCGAAGGACAGCTCGTGCGCGACCAGCGCCGCGCGGTCGGCCTCCCAGTCGTCCCCTGTGGTGTCGGCGACGACGGTGTGCGGGTCGGGCCCGGCGAGCAGTACGCCGGACTCCTCGAACGTCTCCCGTACGGCGGCGCACACGATCGCGTGTGCCGCCGCCTCGTCGGTGCCCAGCCGCTGCGCCCACTGCGCGGGGGTGGGGCCCGCGGTGTCGGCCCCGCGGGTGTCCCGCGGATCGACGGAGCCGCCGGGGTAGGCGTAGGCACCGCCCGCGAAGGCCATGGAGGTGCGGCGGCGCAGCATGTGGACGACGGGACCCTCCGTGGTGTCCCGCAGCAGCATGACGGTGGCGGCGGCACGCGGGGCCACCGGGGTGAGCTCGCCGGCGGCCAGTGCCCGGATGCGCTCAGGCCACTCCGGCGGATACCACTGGCCTCTCCCAGCGGGCGCCTGGCCTGCCCCAGCGGGCGCCTGGCCTGCCCCAGCGGGCGCCTGGCCTGTCCCAGCGCCCTGCTGACCGGTCCCGGCGGGCTTCTGGCCCGCAACTGCGGGCTCCCGACCGGCCCCGGCAGGCTCTTGATCCGCGCCGGCGGGCTCCTGACCCGCACCGGCAGGCTCCCGACCGGCCCCGGCGTGCTCCTGACCGGCCCCGGCAGGCTCCTGACCCGCACCGGCGGGCTCCCGGCCTGTCCCCGTGGGTGGCCGACGGCTCCCGAAGGGCGAGGCGGGCGAGGTGGAGGAGGTGGACGACATGGGCGGATGCTACGGCCCGCCGCTCCGATGTTCGAGAGGCGGCGGGCCGCGAGCACCGCCACGGTGTCCGGATCGGACGTGCCCGGCGGGCGTCTCAGTCGGTCAGTTCGACCTGGATCTCGACCTCGACGGGGGCGTCCAGCGGCAGGACGGCCACACCGACCGCGCTGCGCGCGTGCACGCCCTTGTCGCCCAGCACTTCGCCGAGCAGCTCGCTGGCGCCGTTGATGACGCCCGGCTGACCAGTGAAGTCGGGTGCGGACGCGACAAAACCGGTGACCTTGACGACACGTGCGACGCGGTCGAGGTCCCCGGTGACGGACTTCACGGCGGACAGAGCGTTCAGCGCGGCGGTACGCGCCAGCTCCTTCGCCTCTTCCGGCGTGACCTCCGCGCCGACCTTCCCGGTCGTCGGCAGCGTGCCGGAGACCAGCGGAAGCTGGCCCGCGGTGTACACGTACCGGCCGGTGTGGACGGCCGGCACGTAGACGCCGGCCGGGGTGGCGGTCTCGGGCAGGGACAGTCCGAGCTGCGCGATCCTGTCCTCGACCGCACTCACGCCTGCTTCTCCCGCTTCAGGTAGGCCACGAGCTGCTCGGGGTTGTTCGGCCCTGGCACGACCTGGACGAGCTCCCAGCCGTCCTCACCCCAGGTGTCCAGAATCTGCTTGGTCGCGTGCACCAACAGGGGCACGGTCGCGTATTCCCACTTCGTCATGGGGAGACCCTAACGAACGTGCGGCCACCTCCACGCCGCCGAGAACGGCCGCCCGCCCGGCCCCGCCGGCTTCCGAGTTCCCGGCCGGGTCTCGCCGGGCCGACGGCGAAGAATTAGGCTCCCAGCCGTGGGCAGGCTTCACGTAGTGACCGGCAAGGGCGGCACCGGCAAGACGACGGTCGCCGCCGCTCTCGCGCTGGCGCTGGCACGCGGCGGGAAGCGGACGCTGCTCGTCGAGGTGGAGGGCCGCCAGGGCATCGCACAGCTCTTCGAGACCGCTCCGCTGCCCTACGAGGAGCGCAAGATCGCCGTCTCGCACGGGGACGGCGAGGTCCACGCGCTGGCCATCGACGCCGAGCGGGCCCTCCTCGACTACCTCCAGATGTTCTACAAACTCGGCAGCGCGGGCCGCGCTCTCAAGCGGCTGGGGGCCATCGACTTCGCGACGACGATCGCCCCCGGCCTGCGCGACGTCCTGCTGACCGGCAAGGCGTGTGAGGCCGTCCGCCGCCGGGACAAGCGGCAGCGTCCCGTCTACGACGCCGTCGTCATGGACGCGCCGCCCACCGGCCGCATCACCCGCTTCCTCGGCGTCAACGAGGAGGTCGCGGGGCTCGCCAAGGTCGGCCCCGTCCACAACCAGGCCCAGGCCGTCATGCGCGTCCTCAAGTCGCCTCAGACGGCGGTGCACCTGGTGACGCTGCTGGAGGAGATGCCGGTCCAGGAGACCGTCGACGGCATCGCCGAACTGCGGGCCGCTGGGCTCCCGGCCACCTCGGTCGTGGTGAACATGGTGCGCCCCCGCCTCTCCGGCGAGGAACAGCTTCTGGTGCCGCACCAGCGCACCGACGAGCTCGCCGACGCCCTCTCCCTGGCCTTTTCCCATGCCGGGCTCGGCGGCGCGCGAGACGGCGGGCGAGGCGATGGGCGAGGCAGCGCGCGAGACGGCGGGCGAGGTGGCGAGCGCGCCGAGCGGCTCGTCGCACCGCTGCTGAAACTGGGCAGGGAACACGCCGAGCGCGTCGCCCTCGAACGGGGCCTGCGCACCGAGCTGCGCGCGCAGGACCTGCCCGTACGGGAACTCGGCCGGCTCAGCGAGGGCGTGGACCTGCCGGGCCTCTACGGGCTCGCCACCGAACTGCACGACCAGTGGCACACGGGAGCACCCGCGTGAGCGCAGGACGACGCCCGTGAGCGCGGCCAGCTCAGGCGCGAGCCATGGCACTGGCCCGAGCCGTGGCACTGGCCCGAGCCGCGACGCCGACGCGAGCCGTGACGCCGACGCGAGCCGTGACGCCGGGCGGACCGCGGCGCCGACGCGCGCCGCGGAGCCCGCCCGGCTCCGGGAGACCGACCCCGTCCACCACAAGGAGAGGCTTCCATGAGCACGCCGCCGGGCACCGACGTGCTGGACGTCGACCCCCTGCTGGACGATCCCACGACGCGGATCGTCGTCTGCTGCGGATCCGGTGGTGTCGGCAAGACCACCACGGCCGCCGCGCTGGGGCTCCGCGCCGCCGAGCGCGGTCGCAGGACCGTCGTGCTGACCATCGACCCCGCACGACGGCTCGCCCAGTCGATGGGCCTCACCGAACTGGACAACATCCCACGCGAGGTGCCGGGCATCGACACCTCGGCGGGCGGCGAACTCCACGCGATGATGCTCGACATGAAGCGGACGTTCGACGAGGTCGTCGAGACGCACGCCGACCCCGACCGCGCCGAGGCGATTCTGGCCAACCCCTTCTACCAGTCGCTCTCGGCGGGCTTCGCCGGCACGCAGGAATACATGGCGATGGAGAAGCTCGGCCAACTGCGCGCGGGCGACGAGTGGGACCTGATCGTCGTCGACACCCCGCCCTCCCGCTCCGCCCTGGACTTCCTCGACGCCCCCAAGCGGCTCGGCTCCTTCCTCGACGGCAAGCTCATCCGCATGCTGATGGCCCCCGCCAGAGTCGGGGGACGCGCCGGGATGAAGGTCGTGAACCTGTCCATGGCCGGTCTGTCCATGGTCACCGGCGCCCTCGACAAGCTGCTGGGCGCGGGGCTGCTGCGCGACGTGCAGACGTTCGTGGCCGCGATGGACACCATGTTCGGCGGCTTCCGCGCCCGCGCCGACGCGACCTACCAACTGCTCCAGGCCCCGGGCACCGCCTTCCTCGTCGTCGCGGCACCCGAACGGGACGCGCTGCGCGAGGCCGCGTACTTCGTGGAACGGCTGGCCGCCGACCGGATGCCACTGGCCGGGCTCGTACTCAACCGGATGCACGGCGGCGCCGCGACCGGACTGAGCGCCGAGAGGGCACTGGCGGCGGCGGAGACGCTGACTGCTGAAAATCTTGAAACCGACGGCATTGTCGATCACCGCCCAGGGAAGAGTGTCGTGCGGAGCGCTCCGGCGGCCGACGCGGAAGCCCCGGAGACGTACGAGGCTCCCCAGGCCCCCGTGACTCCCGAAGACCCCGCAGACCGCGGAGGCAGTGCAGCCTCCGTGGCGCCCGAAGCCCCCGAGACACCCGAAGTCTCCGTGGCTTCCGAAGCTGCCCCGGCTTCCGAAGCCGCCGTGGCTTCCGAAGCCGCCGTGGCTTCCGAGGACGGCTCCCCCGCCTCGGACTCCCCGGCGGGCCCCGGCTCGTGCCCGTTCGACGCGGACACGGCGGGCACGCCCGCGACGGACGACGCCGTCGAGCTGGCGGCGGGGCTCCTGCGGCTGCACGCGGAGCGCATGCGCCTGCTGGCACGCGAGCGGCGCACCCGCGACCGCTTCACCACGCTCCACCCGGACGTGGCGCTGGCCGAAGTCCCCGCGCTCCCCGGCGACGTCCACGACCTGACCGGTCTGCGCGCCATCGGGGAACGCCTGGCCCACCAGCGCACGGACGGGGCACCCGCGCCGGACCGCCCGGCCGACTCGCCCTGAGGCCCGCTGCCCCGCGAGGGCGACGGCACCGCGCGGAGCACCGGCAGGACCGGTACCGACAGGGCCGGTTCTCCGGTTCCAGCGGCGGCAGAACCGTTTCCGCACCGTCAGCAGGCAGGCGCGCAGCGTCGTCCGCGGGACGTCGTCGTCCGCGGGAAGGGGCCGCAAAGCGTGCCGTCCGGTCCACGCGCACCCCACCGCTTAGCCCTCACGCATCACGCGTCACGCGTCCACGAGGGGTCAGCCCACAGCGGCGTACCGCGGTTCGCTCTCCGCCGCGTCGAGTTGCACCTCGACGGGCAGCATGATGCCGCTGCTGCGCTCGTACTCCGAGCGCGCGGTCTCCAGTAGTCGCCGCCAGGAGGTGACCGTGGGGCGGCGGCGAAGCAACGCTCTCCGCTCGCGCTCGGTCATTCCTCCCCAGACTCCGAACTCCACGCGGTTGTCCAGAGCGTCGGCGAGACATTCCGTGCGGACCGGGCAGCCCGTGCACACGGCCTTCGCGCGATTCTGCGCGGCCCCCTGCACGAACAGTTCGTCCGGATCCGTAGAGCGGCAGGCCGCCTGCGCACTCCAGTCTGTAACCCAGCTCATTGCCGGTGCCGTCCTCTCCCGAATCGAGGCTCCCCCACGGCGGTGAACGGCATATTCACCGTTGCCAGTTGAGGACGTTACGGAAGAGAAGTCCGGACGCAACACCCCCTTCGGGCCCAATCTTGCATGGCCCGAACGGACTATGCGTGCGCATCACATCACCCAACGGAGTGACGGGAAGGGGCCGCAGGGGACAGAGGCGCAGGCGAGGCGAGGGAGAACCGAGCAGCAACCGGCCGCGGTCAGCCCCGCAGGGCCGGGAATCGGCCAGAACTCGACACCGTCGACAGACGCCGACACCGCCCTGAGGGATCGCCCCCTACCCCACATCCCGAACCCCGCGAAGCGCTGGACCGCAGCGAGGGGGGGGCGAAGGGTGCTCATGGGACGGACGAGGGGAGGCCGTACCAGAGTGACGACGGCCTCAGACTAGGCGAGGATCGCGGCACTGTCCGGCGTTTGCCACGCTTCCCCGCGGGTTCCACGTGGCCGCGGCGTCGTAGGCTCTTCTTCATGGCTAAGAAGCGCGCGGGCCGCGGAGTCAGCCGACCCCAGCAGATCGCCAAGTTCGTCGGCGTCAGTGTGCTGGCGGGGACGGTGATGGCCGGGCTCGCGCTGCCCGCCGTCGGGACACTCGGTCTGGCGGCGAAGGGCACCGTCGAGGGCTTCGACGAGCTGCCGGCGAACATGAAGCGGCCCCCGCTCAGCCAGCGCACCACCATCCTCGACAACGAGGGCGGCGAAATCGCCAAGGTCTACTCCAGGGACCGCACGGTCGTGGACCTCGACGACATGTCGCCGTACGTGCGCAAGGCGATCGTCGACATCGAGGACGCCCGCTTCTACAAACACGGAGCCGTCGACCTCAAGGGCGTGCTGCGGGCGCTGAACCGCAACGCACGCTCCGGCGAGGTCTCGCAGGGTGCCTCCACCCTCACCCAGCAGTACGTGAAGAACGTCTTCGTGGAGGAGGCGGGCAACGACCCCGACAAGGTCGCCCAGGCCACCCAGCAGACCATCGGCCGGAAGATCCGCGAGCTGAAGTACGCGATCCAGGTCGAGGAGGAGCTGGGCAAGAAGCAGATCCTGGAGAACTACCTCAACATCGCGTTCTTCGGGCAGCAGGCCTACGGCGTCGAGGCGGCGTCCCAGCGCTACTTCTCCAAGTCGGCCAAGGAGCTGGACCTGGACGAGGCGGCCCTGCTCGCGGGCCTCGTCCAGTCACCGACCCGGTACGACCCCGTCGTCCACGAGGACGAGGCCCTCAAGCGGCGCAACGTGGTGCTCGACCGGATGGCCGTGCACCACCACATCACCCGCGAGCAGGCGAAGAAGGCCCAGGAGAAGCCGCTCGGACTGGACGTGAGCAGCCCGAAGAACGGCTGCATCACCTCCACCATGGGCGCCGGCTTCTTCTGCGACTACGTGCGCAGGGTCTTCCTCAACAGCGAGACGTTCGGTGACACCCGCAAGGAGCGGGCCAAGCGGTGGAACCGCGGCGGTCTCACCATCAAGACCACGCTCGACCCGAAGGCGCAGAAGTCCGTCCAGAGCTCGATCCGGTCCCACGTCAACCAGTCGGACAAGGTCGCGACCGCGGCGGCCATCGTGCAACCGGGCACCGGAAAGATCCTGGGCATGGGCCAGTCGCGGCCCTACGGCTTCAACGCGCAGGAGAACGAGACCCAGATAAATCTCTCGGTGGACGACGACATGGGCGGCGGAGCCGGCTATCAGCCCGGTTCGACGTTCAAACCCGTGATCGCCGCGGCAGCGCTCGACAAGGGCGTCACCCCCTACAAGTCGTACCCCTCCCCCTACCGCATGCAGTACCCGTCGCCCGTCGACACCTGCAAGGGCAAGTGGCGCGGCAAGGCACCGGTCGAGAACGAGAACTCCAGCGAGGTCGGCCCGTACCGGATGAAGGAGGCGATCGCGAAGTCGGTCAACACCTACTTCGTCTCGCTGATAGGGGACACCGGCATCTGCCCGGTGACCGACATGGCCAAGAAGATGGGTATCGAGCGCGCCGACGGCAAGAAGATCGACCAGGTCCCCTCGATCTCGCTCGGCACGCAGGAGATGTCGCCGCTGACGATGGCCGAGGGCTACGCCACCTTCGCCAACCGCGGCGTGCACTGCACCCCCGTCGCCATCGAGTCGATCACCGACGCGCAGGGCAAGAAACTGGACGTGCCGAAGACCGAGTGCAAGCGCGCCATGAAGACCAAGACCGCCGACACGGTCAACACGCTGCTGCGCGGCGTGGTCGAGGACGGCACCGGCAAGAAGGCCGGACTCAGCGGCCGGGACAGCGCCGGCAAGACGGGCACCACCGACCAGCGGTACGCCGCCTGGTTCGTCGGCTACACACCGAACATGTCCGGCGCCGTCTGGGTCGGCGACCCCGAGCACCGCACCAGGATGGTCAACATCAGCATCGGTGGCCGTACGTACCCCAAGGTGTTCGGCGGCGAGGTACCCGGGCCGATCTGGCGCGACGCGATGACGGGTGCGCTGAAGGGTGAGGACGCGCCCGACTTCCGTCACGTGCCGATCAAGGACGGCAAAGGCGGCAAGAAGCCCCAGTCGCCGCCCCCCGAGCCGCCCGCGAACACACCGCAGCCGCCGGACGACGACGCCGACGACGGGGGCGGCGGCCCGCCCGGAAACCCCTGGCCTGACGTGACGGTGCCGCCGGACCTCGTCGGAGGCGGCGACAACGGCGGCGGTATCGGCGGAGGCGGTCCCGGAGGCGGCTGGCCCGGCGGAAACGGCAACGGCGGCGGCAACGGTGGCGGCGAGTGGGACATCGGCGGCGGTGGCGGCTGGCCGTGAACCGGCCCGACGGGCCGCGGGCCGGGCGCCGACGTCGGCGCCCTCGAACGTAGGGCGGCCGACGCCGCCCGGTGACGGGTGTGGGGCGCTCTCCCGCTGGAGAGCGCCCCACACCCGTTCATCCGTCACGCCAGGCAGGGCTCCGTAAGGGCTCCTCAAGGGCTCCGAAAAAGCCCCGAAAGCCCCGAAAGGCTCGCCGAGGGCTCCTGCGCGCGAGGCGGGCCGGCCGGCTACTGCGCGAGGTGCTCCTTGACGGCCGCGGCGACCCGGCCGCCCTCCGCCCGGTCCCCGACCTTCGGGTTGACGATCTTCATGACGGCCCCCATCGCCCTGGGCCCCTCGGCACCGGCGGCCCGGGCCTCCTCCACGGCCTCGGCGACAAGCGTCTCCAGTTCCTCGTCGGAGAGCTGCTGGGGCAGGTAGTCGGCGAGAACCTCCCCCTCGGCCCGCTCCCGCTCGGCCTGCTCCGTCCGGCCGCCGCCCGCGAACGCCTCCGCCGCCTCGCGCCGCTTCTTCGCCTCGCGGGTGATGACCTTCTGCACCTCGTCGTCGGAGAGCTCGCGCGCGCTCGCGCCCGCGACCTCCTCCTTCGTGATCGAGGCAAGGGTCATCCGCAGAGTGGCGGAGCGCAGCTCGTCGCGCTCCTTGATCGCTGCGGTCAGGTCGTCCTGCAGCCGGGACTTGAGCGTGGTCATGAGGTCAGTGTGCCACCCGCCGCGCGCCGGACGCCCGGCATATAGCGGCCCGCACCGGCCTGCGTGATCATCCGTGAGACCTCCGCGTACGAGCCCGGGTCTGCAACCATGGGGCCATGCGCGCGCGATACCGGATTCCCCTCAAGACAGCCGTCGGCCTCACCGCGTTCGGCGCGGCCTGCGTGGGATACGCGGCGGGCGTCGAAGCCCGTTCGTTCCGCCTGCGACGGGTCTCCGTGCCCGTGCTGCCGCCCGGCATGCACCCGCTGCGCGTCCTTCAGGTCTCGGACATCCACATGGTCTGCGGCCAGCGCAAGAAGCAGCGGTGGCTGCGCGAGCTGGCGGCCCTGCGGCCCGACTTCGTGATCAACACCGGGGACAACCTGTCCGACACCGAGGGCGTCCCCGAAGTCCTCGACGCGCTGGGCCCGTTGATGGAGTACCCGGGGGCCTACGTCTTCGGCTCGAACGACTACTACGGACCGAAGCCGCGCAACCCCGCGAAATACCTGCGGGAGAAGGCCAGCGGCCGGCACGGTCTGAACGGCAACGCACCCGCCGTCGGGGCCATCCACAACCCGTGGGAGGAACTGCGGGACGCCTTCGACGCCGCGGGCTGGGTCGGCCTGACCAACACCAGAGGCCGCCTCAAGCTGGACGGCGGCCAGGAGATCGCCCTGACCGGGCTGGACGACCCGCACATCAAGCGCGACCGGTACGGCGAGGTGGCCGGCGGGCCCGAGGAGGACGCGGACCTCTCCCTCGCCGTCGTGCACGCTCCGTACCTCCGCGTACTCGACGCGTTCACCGCAGACCGCTACCCCCTGATCCTGGCGGGCCACACTCACGGCGGTCAGCTCTGCGTCCCCTTCTACGGCGCCCTGGTCACCAACTGCGACCTCGACACCGACCGCGTGAAGGGCCTGTCCACCCACCGGGCCGGCGGGCACGAGTCGTACCTCCACGTCAGCGCGGGCTGCGGCACCAACCGCTACACCCCCGTCCGCTTCGCCTGCCCCCCGGAGGCCACCCTCCTCACCCTCCACC
>NZ_JASKYT010000198.1:0-12055 GCF_041028275.1 Streptomyces sp. PU-14G | reverse complement strand
GGAGGGGGAGGGAGGGTGCTGCGGAGTCAGCGGCTGGAGTAAGGGAGCAGTGCCATCTCGCGGGCGTTCTTGATGGCCGTGGCGAGCCGGCGCTGCTGTTGCCGGCTGACGCGGGTGACGCGGCGGCTGCGGATCTTGCCGCGGTCGGAGATGAACTTCCGCAGCAGGTCGGTGTCCTTGTAGTCGATGTACGTGATGCCGGCCGCGTCGAGCGGGTTGGGTCGGTTCTTGCGTGCGACTGCGGCTTTGGTGTGGCGGGGCATGGCAGATTCCCAGGTGACGCGATGGGGGAGAGTCAGGCGACGGGGTCGAGCAGTTGGTCGAAGCCAGTGGGCCGGGGCAAGGCTTCGGGCCCGCACACCAGCTCGTCGTCGGTCAGCAGGCAGGAGTCGAGTAGGGAGGCAAGGCCCGCTCGGTCCAGATCGGGAGAGGTGAAGACGAGGTTTTGGCATCGGTCGCCGTGCTCGGGGTGCCAGTCCAGCGCGGCTGCGGCGCGGCGCTCGGCCGGCATCATCTCCCAGGCGGCGTCTGGGAGCGCGGCCATCCACGGTCCGGTGTTCTCCACGTACAGCGCTCCGCCGGCGGCGTCCCAGGCGAGCAGGTTGTCGGGGCGGTCCGCCAGCCAGAACCTGCCCCTGCTACGGGCCGCGGCGCAGCACAGATCCTCCAGGGCCGCGTAGAGGCGGCCGGCATGGAAGGGGCGGCGCCGCTGCCAGACGAGCGTGCTGACACCCGCCTCGTCGCTTTCTTGGGGGAGCCGGGCGCAGGCCGGGTGCTGTGCGGCGGCTGCCGCGTTCACGTCGAAATCGCCGATCGCGGTGGTGCCCAACTGTCCGGATTCGACGGGGATCTGGCTCGCGGTGGGGTGCAACTGCCGCAGGAGTGCCAGATCGTCGAGACCGGTGGCGGAGTCGTCGGCCACGGCGAGGACAGGGGCGTATTCGAGTTGCCGCGCGAAGGTGTCGCCGATGGTCCGCTGGTCCGTCGCGGCTGCGGCGAGCCCCGCGTCCGCGAGGTCGTCGCCATTGGTAAGGCAGGGCAGGACCAGGGTGGGGTCCACGGCGGTCACCACGTTGGCGAGCCGGAAGGCGCCGTCGCTGTGGGCGGCGACGACCTCGGCCATACCGCGGGGCTCCACCGAGTCCCACAGCTCCACGATCGCGAGGCGGGTGAGGCCGCCGTCGGCCAGCCGCTCCAGTTCGGGGACGAGGTCCTCGCGCAGGGCGCAGCAGGCGCAGTCGTTGACCAGGGGTGTCTCGCCCCACGAGGTGTCGCCTGTGGCGTCGCGGACGCTGCGGCACACGGTGCCCGTCGAACCGGCGGACAGGTCGTGGTGCAGGGCGACGCTGCCGGGTACCTCGCGCAGCAGCCGTTCGACCGTGGCACGCCGGGCATCGGAATGCAGGCCGCCGACGACGACCACGGGCATCGGTCCTTCGAGGGTCATCGGCGGCCCCCTTGCCGTCCGTAGCGGCGCTCGAAACGCTCGACGCGGCCTGCGGTGTCCAGCACGCGGGCGGTGCCGGTGTAGAAGGGGTGGCTGGCGGAGGAGATCTCGACGTCGACCACCGGGTAGGTGTGGCCGTCCTTCCATTCGATGGTCTCGCTGCTGGTCATGGTCGAGCGGGTCAGGATGGCGAAGTCACCGGCCTTGTCGCGGAAGACGACCGGGCGGTAGTCGGGGTGGATTCCAGGCTTCATGAGGTTCCCTGGGTCGGGGTGCCGGTAGGCGGGCGGGATCGGTGCGGTCAGCGCTCTTCGCGGAAGGCGACGTGGCGTCGGGCCACCGGATCGAACTTGCGCAGGACCAGTCGGTCCGGGTCGTTCCGGCGGTTCTTGCGGGTCACGTAGGTGTAGCCGGTTCCGGCGGTGGAGCGGAGCTTGATGATCGGGCGTACTTCGTTGCGAGCCATGGCGGGTAGCATACGACAATGATTTCCATTACCGGTACGCCGGTGAAGAGAAAGATGGAGGCCGCATGTCCGCCCACTGCCAGCTGACCGGAGTCCGACCGGTCTTCGGCAAGAAGATCTCCCACTCCCACCGGCGCACCCCGCGCAGGTTCGACCCCAACATCCAGAGCAAGCGCTACTGGCTGCCCAGTGAGAGCCGTCACGTCCGTCTGAAGCTGAGCGCGCGTGCCGTCAAGACCGTGGACGTCATCGGCGTCGAAGCCGCCGTCGTCCGAATCCGAGCCCGTGGGGAGCGTGTCTGATGGCGAAGCAGAGCAAGATCGCGAAGAACGAGAAGCGGAAGCAGATCGTGGCCCGCTACGCGCGACGGCGCGCCGAGCTGAAGGCCGTCCTGGTGTCCCCGTGGACGACTGGCGAGGAGAAGGCGGCGGCGCAGGCGGAACTGCGCCGTCAGCCGCGGGACGCGAGCCCGACCCGCGTGCGCAACCGCGACAGTGTGGACGGCCGCCCCCGTGGCCACCTGCGCAAGTTCGGCCTCTCCCGGGTCAACGTGCGTCAGCAGGCCCACGCCGGACAGCTGCCCGGAGTGACCAAGTCGTCCTGGTGAAACCGGGGTCGGCAGGTGGGGGTGACAGATGCGTGCCCCCATCTGCCGCGCGGCGCTCACCCGCGGCGAGGCGCCCGGAAGCGCTGAGCGCGGGCCGGAGTCTGGGCCGGCCCCTCGGCGTGGGCCCCGTGCGTGACGCCGTTACGGCATGCGCGTGGCGGGGACGCTGAGGCGTGGTTGGCCGCCCTCCAGGCGCATCCGGCCGCCTTCCAGCACCAGAACGTCGTCGGCGGCACGTTCGACCACCTGGGGGTCGTGTGTGATGAGGAGCACGCCCAGCGACCGTTCCTCGCACAGCCCGCGCACGAGATCGAGCACAGCCGCCTGGGCCACCGAGTCCAGCGCCGAGGTCATCTCGTCGCACAGCAGGACCCGGGGCTCGGCTGCCAGCGCCCGGGCGATGGCGATGCGTTGGCGTTGCCCGCCGGAGAGCCGTCCTGGTGTCCGCCGGGCGATCTCGGGTGGCAGACGGACCAGGGACAGCAGCCGCTCGACCTCCTCGTCGATCCGGTGTGCGTCCCGCATGCCCCTCAGGACGCGCAGTGGCCGCACCAGGGCTTCGCGGACCGGGTGCAGCGCATGCAGGGTCTCGGTCGGGCTCTGCGGTACCAGCTGTATCGCGGCGCGGTCGGCCGCCGCTCTCCCGCGCGCACGTCGTGGCACGGGGCGCCCGTCGAGCAGGACCGAGCCGCTCACCGGCGGGTGGAGCCCGGTGACGCAGCGCGCCAAGGTCGTCTTGCCGCTGCCGGAGGCGCCGGCGACGGCCAGACATCGGCCCGGCTGGAGAGTCAGGTCGACGTTCTCCAGTATTCGTCGGCCGCCCAGCGCCGCGGTGAGCCCCTCGACGCGCAGGACCGGTGGTGCGCCGGGGGTCGGATCCTCCGGTCGCCGGGGCGGTGGCGACGCCGCGTCGACCAGTGCCGCCCCCGCCCGCGACGCCGGAGAGGCGAGGACCCGGCCGGCCGGTGCGTCCTCCACGATGCGGCCGTCATCCAGCACCACGACCCGGTCGACCAGCCCTTCGACCGACGAGAGGTCGTGGGTGATCCACAGCAGGCCGACGCCGGCCTCGCGGACGCGCGCCAGCTCAGCACAGACCTCTTCCTTCGCTTCCGCGTCGAGCGCGGACGTGGGCTCGTCGAGCACGAGAAGCCGTGGGCCGCGAGCGAGGGCGACGGCCAGGGCCGCCCGCTGCTGCTGGCCGCCGGAGAGTTCGCCCGGGCGACGGTGCGCGAACGAGGCGGGCAGACCCACCCGGCGCAGCAGTTCCTCGGCTTCCTGGGGGTCCCGCGTCCGCAGCGCGCTGGACAGCGTGCTCGACAGACGGCGGTAGGGATTGAGGGTCGTCCCGGCGTCCTGTCCGAGGTAGGCGACGGTGCGACCGCGCAGCTCCGGGTGGGGAACGGGTAGCGTGTCGTGCCCGTCCACGCGGACCCGGCCGCCGCCCGGAGAGATGCCCGGCCGCACGTGG
Organism: Streptomyces sp. PU-14G; assembly: GCF_041028275.1. Taxonomy (NCBI): domain Bacteria; kingdom Bacillati; phylum Actinomycetota; class Actinomycetes; order Kitasatosporales; family Streptomycetaceae; genus Streptomyces; species Streptomyces sp. PU-14G. The sequence goes on along the minus strand of NZ_JASKYT010000198.1, from coordinate 8,064 downwards.
CCCAGGACGGAGAGCGCGAGAGTGGTCTTCCCGGAACCGGAAGCGCCGACCACGGCCAGTGCCTCACCGGCGCGTGCCGCGAGGGATATGCCGTTCAGCACCGGGCCTCGGGCCGAGTGCAGCTTCAGATTCTCGATGGCGAGCATCGCGGGCTCACTCCTCGGCTTCGGTGCGGAACACGTTGTCGGACAACAGGTTGACGCCCACGGCGAGGAAGGCGATGAGGGTCAGCGGGGCCAGCAGTGCCCAGGGCTGCAGGGCGGCACCGGGCAGTGCCTCGTGGACGAGGGTGCCCCAGTCGAACCCCGAGACGCCGACGCCCAGGAAACCGGCGGCACTGACCAGGTAGAGGGAGAAGACGAAGCGGAGCCCGGCGTCGGCGAGCACCGTGGTGGCGACGAGCGGCAGCACTTCGTGGCGCAGCACCCAGGACCACGGCTCACCCCGGGCGAGCGACAGCTCCACATGCGGTCGGCGCAGCACCGGAAGGGCGGCGGCTCGGATGACCCGGGCGGACAAGGGAGCGCCCGCCACGCACGCCGCGAGGACGACTCCCGCCCGGCTGGGTACGGCCGTGAGGACCAACAGCAGGGCGAGCATGGGCGGGAGCGCGGCGAGGGCGTCGAAGGGGCGCATCACCGCGCCCTCGGCGGCCGGCCGGCGGTGGGCGACGAGGGCCGCCGACAGGCCCACCAGGGTGCCGAGCGCCACAGTGACGGCGGTGGCGGCGACCGTGGTGAGCAGGACCGGCGGGGCCCCGAGCAGCAAGCGGGACAGCACGTCGCGGCCGAGGTGGTCGGTGCCGAGCGGATATGCCGGAGCGGGCGCCGCGTAGGGCGCCGTCACCAACTCCGTCGCGGAGTGAGGCGCGAGCCACGGCCCGGCGAGGCCGACGGCCAGGACGGCGCCGAGCAGAAGGGACAGCGCCCAGGTCCGTGTCCTGACGCGCCGCCTGACGGGGGACGTGCGGGGCCGCCGGTCGTGGAGACCACGAGGTGACGGTGCGGGGGCCTTCATACGGATCCCGTCCTTCCGACTGCGGCACCGACGAGGTCCGCAGCGATGGTGGCCAGCAGGGTGAGGCCCCCCATGAGCATCGCGAGCGCCTGCACGACCGGCAGGTCGCCGGTGCTGACGGAGGAGACCAGCACCGTGCCGATGCCGGGGTACCCGAACACGGACTCCACCAGGACTGTGCCGCCGAGCAGCCCGGCCGAGGTGATCAGCCAGATCTGGGCGGCTGAGGGCAGTACGGCGGGCAGCACACCGTGGCGCAGCACGACCCGCTCCGGGAAGCCGTTGAGCCGCATCGCCTCCACATGTGGGGCGCGCGAGGCGACCAGCGCCTGTGCCCGGACCACGCGCGTCGCGTACGCGAGGCTCACCCAGAGGAGACTGAGAACCGGCAGCACCAGTACATCCGGGTGGGCGAGCGGTGAGTCCCCGGAGGGGACCAGGGAGGTCGCCGGCAGCCAGCCCAGTTGCGCGCCCACCAGGAGGGCGAGCATGGCCGCGACCACGAACTCGGGTACGGCTGTGGTCAGAAGCAGCAGGGTGGAGCCGGTGCGGTCGGTCCGGCCGCCGGCCCGGCGGCCCAGCGCGATGCCGAGGACGAGGGAGAGGGGCACCAGGAGAAGAATGGTCAAACCGGCTAGGACCGCGGTGTTCCGCAGCCGGCCGGCGAGCATGTCGGCGACCGGTGTGCCCGTTGCCGACATGCCGAGGTTCCCGTGCAGCAGGCCGCCGGCCCACTCCAGGTAGCGCCGGGCCAACGGCTCGCCCAGTCCCAGCCGTTCGCGCGCTGTCGCCACCTGGTCCGGTGTGGAGTTCGCCCCGAGCCGGGCGGTGACGGGATCGCCTGGTAGCAGGTCGACGCCGACATAGACCACGAGAGACAGCGCTGCCAGGAGGAGCACGGCGGTCGCCAGCCGACCGCTGACATACCGGACCAGGCCCCTGGTCACGCGGTGAACCCGACCTTCCCCAGCCAGGGGTACTTCGGCGACTCGCGGTTCTCGATGCCCGTCAGTTTCGCCTTGGCCAGGCTCAGCACATCGGCGCGCCCCCAGGCGATCCAGTTCCCGCGGTCCGCCATGACCCGCTGGGCCTTGGCCCAGGCGTCGGCCCGGGCGGAATCCGAGGTGGTGGATATCGCCTCCGCCACGGCGCCCTGCAACTCCTTGTCCGGGAAAGCCAGCGTCTCGAACGCCGCCGACCGGCTGTACGCCAGTGCGAGGGAGACGGGCCCGAGGGGGAAGGAGATCGCGTCGCACGCCTTCATGCCCGCCGGGTCGTACCCCTGCGTCGTGCTCACCTTGACCAGCGAGGCGTCGAGGCCGAGTTCCTTCAGCTGTTCGACGAACAGTTCGGCCGAGGAGTTGAGCCCCGACTCGTACTCGGCCGTGCGCACCACGAAGGGCTTGCCCGTGGCACCGGCCTTCTTCAGCAGCCGCTTGGCCTTCGCCACGTCGCGCTCGGGGACAGGGACGTCGTCGAGGTAGTACTTCGCGCCGGCTCCGAACAGGTCGTTGGCGGGCTTCCCGTAGCCCAGGAAGACGGCTTTGACCAGCGCCTCGCGGTCGATGCCCAGTTTGATCGCCTCTCGCACCCGCGGGTCGGAGGGAAGGGTGCGGCCGACGTTGAGGACGAAACCGTACGTCGTGCGCAGGTCCTTGCCCGCGTCGCGGATCTGCAGGCCGGTTCCCGGTGCCCCCGCCTTCGCCGTGGCGAAGGAGATGTCCGAGGCGTAGTCGGCCTGGCCGTCCCTGACCGCGTTGACCCGGGCCTGGGCGTCGTCGACGCTGAGCAGGACGACCTTGTCGGCGGGGCCGCCGCCGTCCCAGTAGCCGTCGAAGCGCTCCAGCCGGGTCTCGGTGCCCGCCTTGAAGGACGTGAGGCGGTAAGGCCCGGTACCGACCGTGGACTTGGCGGTGAAGGAGTCGGTATTTCGCTTGATGACGTACAGGCCGGCGCCGGCGAACAGGGTGGCCGGATCGCCGACGGGCTGCCGGGTCGGCACGAGGACGGTGTGGTCGTCGTCGCCCGCCTTGGCGGAGGCGAGATCGAAGTAGGCCGACAGCTCACTCGGGGACACGCGGTCGGGAGAGGCACGGTACTTGAGCGTGTGCACGACGTCGGCGGCGGTGAAGGACGTTCCGTCGTGCCACTTCACCCCCTTTCGCAGGGTCAGCGTGCAGCGCTTGGCCTTGCTGTCGACCTCGGCAGCCGTGGCGAGCGCCGGCTTGGCCTCGCCGTCGGTGAAGGAGAACAGGGTGTCGAAAAGGACCGAGTAGCGAGCGAGGTCGCAGGGCGAGGTGCCCACGGTCGGATCGAGCGATTCGGACGCACCCGCTCCGGCGAAAGCGAGCCGTGCGGTGCCGCCGCGCCGCGCCTTGCCGGTGGGCGCGCCGGTCACAGCGGGCGCCGCGGCCTTGTCGGAGGCGCAGCCGGCGAGCGAGGGGACGCTCGCGGTGGTGACACCCAGACCGATGAGGGCGAGAACACCGCGCCGGGTCACGGAAGAAGAGGGGAAGGCAGGGCGGTGAGACATGACACTCCGAGTGCGTACGGGGCGCGTGCCCGGGGGTGCCGGACCGCCCTGAGAACGAGAGACTCATTTAGCCACACATGATAATCATGTTCAACCGGTGTCAAGTCGCGGTCGCGGCGGGGCTCAGCGGCGGCACTGCCTGTACGTGAAATCGGTACGCACAGTGCCGCGAGCACCGCCTCGGACAACCGTCGGCAGGAACAGGTGGCCCAGGGCGATCTGGGCTGAACGCACCCACACGCAAGGATGGTCGAACCATGCTCGATGATTCCCAGAGGCCTACTCCCGCACCGCAGCCTGACGCCAACCAAACGGAACGTACGGTGAGCGCTTTCAACACCGCTAGCAGCGATTTCGCCCGCCTCGGGACACACCTGTGGGAGCCCATCGGTGCCGCCACCACCGCCCGCACCGAGCCGGAAAAGGGCCAGCAGGTGCTGGACGCCTGCTGTGGCAACGGTGCCTCAGCGATTCCGGCCGCCCACTGTGTGGGCAGCTCGGGGAAGGTGGACGCCGTGGACCTCGCCGCCCCCCTGATTGAGGAGCTGCGTCACCGAGCTCGAGACCTGCCTCAACTACGCGCTCACACCGCTGATGCCATGTCCTGGACCAAGAGCGGGTACGACGTGGTTCAAGCCGCGCTGGGTATCTTCTTCTTCCCTGATATGACCGCAGGCACTGAGTATCTGATCAGTCGCCTCCGGCCGAGCGGACGCGCCGGCCTGACGATCTGGCGGCGCGGTGCCATGGAGACAGCCGCAAACCATCTGCAGGGAGCCCTGGCGCGAGTGACGGGGGCCGCCCCAGGGCAGCGGCCCGCCCACCTCATCGATCGCATCAACGACGCCCGTGCCTTTCGCACCTGGCTCACCGAACGAGGCCTGGCCGACGTCACGGTCGCTGTCCACGGATTGCGCCTGCCCCTGACCTCTGAAATCGCATGGCTGGTCATCACCGGGTCCGGGTTCGCCGGGGTGCTGCGAGGCTTGTCCGAAGAAACCACTCGCGCCGTCCGCGACGCCTACCTCGATTCCCTGGAGGAGGCCGGTGTTGACGAACTCGACGCCACGACTCTCATCGGTGTGGGAACCCGGCCCCGGTGAACAGCCAGGAGGTGGGGCCGAGAGGTCGCCTCTTTCTGCATGGGCGACCCTGGCCGTACGGAAAGCGACGTCCTGTGTGAGCGGGAGGCTCTCGCCGCGCTCCGACCGCGAAGGTGCGTGAACGCCGAGCCCGGCGGCGGTGGGGTCGGAAGCCGCCCGGCCCGGCCCCTCTCCTGGAAGCAACGCGGCCCCTCCCGCCGCCGGGCCGAGGACGCTGTGCTGTCCGAGAGGGTCACCGCTCGCCATGGGCGAGCGCACGGCACCTACGGTGCCCCGCGTATCCGTGCTGACCCGCGTGAGGTCGACGGCCTGCCGATCGGCCGCAGGCACGTCGCCCGGCTGATGCGTGCCGTCGGACTGAAGGGCGTGCACCGCCGCGCTGGCCATGGCCATCACAGCCAGAAGGCCCCGCCCCGGCCTGGTCCGGCGCGGCAACACGACGCTTGGCTTGTACCAACTATGGCCGAGTGCCGCACTTATGCCGCTATAGCGCCTCTCTTGTCGCGGCATATGCGGGCTGTCCTTGCTCTCTTGGGGTTGACAATCGTTTTCACTTGGGGCTTGTATAAGTGCCGCCCGACGGCCCCCCGGTTCGCGCCCCCCGTGCCGCTGTGGTGAGCACTTCGCTGGGCGCTGCCACCGAAGGAGGGAACACCCGTGACGGACGCCTGGTTGCGCTGCCGAACGCCCCGACACAGCCCCTCGGCCCGTCTGGTCTGCCTGCCACACGCGGGGGGCACGGCCGGTCCGTACGCGGCCTGGGGAGCAGGACTTTCCGACGACATGGAGCTGTCCGCCGTGCAGTACCCCGGGCGTGAGGACCGGCTGGCCGAACCGCCCGCCGACGACCTCGGGACGCTGGTGACCGGTCTGAGTGCGGCGCTCCTGCCTCTCACCGAGCGGCCGTTGGTGCTCTTCGGCCACAGCTTCGGAGCCGTCGTCGCCTACGAGACCGCGCGCCGGCTGACCGCGTGGGGGGCCGCCCCTGACCATCTGGTGGTTTCCGGCCGCCGTGCTCCCTCGCTGCCGGCCTGTGGCGACATGCACACCCGGCCCGACGACGATCTCGTGGCCGAGCTGGTCCGGCTGGGTGGCACCCGGGGTGACGTGCTGGCCGACTCCGCCGTCCGCGATGTCTACCTGCCCGCCGTCCGCGCCGACTTCACACTCGCGGAGACGTATCACCGTCCCGCCTCCCCGCCGCTGGGCTGCCCCGTGACCGCGGTGATCGGGCGGACCGACACCGAGGTCGACGAGGCACAGGCCCGTGCTTGGAATGCACACACCACCGGCCCGTTCGCGCTGCATGCCTTCCCGGGCGGTCACTTCTACTTCACGCCCCGCCGCGAGCCCGTCTTGCGCCTCCTCGCGGACATCACCCGCAGCACCGCGGCCACTGGTGTCCGCGCTCGACTGGAAAGCGAGAACCTGTCGTGACCCACCGCGACTTTTTCCCCGAACGCCGATCGCCCTTCATGGGTGACCCCATCGCGGTCGCCGCCGCCCTCTGCGCGGCCACCGAGGCGCCCTACCTGCTGTACGAACTGGGCGGCGCCGTCGTGTGGAGTGAGGGCGAGGCCGCGGTCGTCGAGGTGGGTGGGGCGTCCGTGCGGTCGTACGGCACCGACACCGTGGCCGTGGAGCTGCCCGCGGGGGCTCACCCGCTGTCCGACGCCGGACAACTCCTTCAGGCGCGAACCGGCGGTACCGGCTCGGCGCACGGCTGGATCTCCTTCGAGTTCGCCCACGGGCGTTTCGGGAGGGAAATGCCGGAGGCCGCCACCCTCGCCCGCTTCGTCGTGCCGGAACGAGAGATCCGGTTGACGCCGTCCGAGGCCGTACTCCGGGCCGAGAGCCCGGAGGCCCTCGACGAACTGGAGCGGCGGCTGAGTGCGGCCTTGACTTCGGCACTCACACCCGCCACCGAGCGTGTCGCCGTGGACTTGGAGGAACAGGCCGAGCCGTACCGAGCCGCCGTTACCGACGCCGTACGCGCCATCCGCGCCGGGGAGCTGGACAAGGCCATCGTCTCGCGAGGCGTGTCCGTACCGGAGGAACTGGACCTGCCGGCCACGTATGTGGCGGGGCGGCGTACCCATCTGCCGGCCCGCTCCTTCCTGTTGCGGCACGGTGGCTGGGAGGCCGCCGGGTTCAGCCCCGAGATCGTGGCCCGGGTCGACGCCGAGGGTCTGGTCACCGCGCAGCCACTGGCCGGTACGCGCGCCCTGACCGGCGACCGGGACGCGGACGCCGCCCGTCGCACCGCATTGCGGCGTGACGCCAAGGAAGTGTTCGAGCACGCGGTCTCCGTGCGCCTGGTACAGGAAGAGCTGACCGCGGTCTGCTGCCCGGAGTCGGTGCGCACCGAGGAGTTCATGGCCGTGGCGGAACGGGGGAGTGTGCAACATCTCGCGTCCCGGCTGCGGGGCCGACTGGCCCCGCAACGCGACCGGTGGGAGGCGCTCGCCGCGCTGTTCCCCGCCGTGACCGCCTCCGGGATACCCAAGCGCTCCGCGCTCGCGGTGATCCGCGGTGCGGAGCGGCGGGAACGGGGGCTGTACAGCGGAGCGGTCGTACGGCTGGAGGCCGACGGCACCCTGGACGCGGCCCTCGTGCTGCGTACGGTGCTGCGCCACAACGGCCGGACCTGGCTGCGTGCCGGTGCGGGCATCGTGGCGGACTCCGACCCGGCGCGGGAGCTTGAGGAGACCCGGGAGAAGCTGCGCGCGGTCAGCGGCCACCTCGTGCCCGCGACCGGGCCGGGCGTCTCCGAAGGCGGGACCGTGTCCGAGTCCGGGACCGTGTCCGAGGACGAAGGAACGGCAGCCGTCGAGGCCGCCGTGACCGCCTCGTGAGCCGGGCCGGGCGTCCGCTGCGGGTCGTGGTCGCCGGGACGGCCTTCGGCCGCATCTACCTGGACGCCGTCCGCAGCGACCCGGAAGCGTTCACTCTCAGCGGCATCCTCGCCAAGGGAGGTGACTACTCCCGGTGGCTGGCCGAGCAGTCCGGAGTACCGCTCCACACGGATGTCGCGGAGCTGCCCGACGACACCGACGTCCTGTGCGTCGTCGTCCGCTCGGGCGCCACCGGAGGCCCCGGCTCCGACATCGCCCGCGCGGCACTGCGTCGCGGCATGCATGTGCTCCAGGAACACCCCGTCCACGCGGAAGAGCTGGCCGACAACCTCAGAGCTGCCCGCGACGGCGGCGCCGCCTACGCCGTCGGCACCCTCTACCCCGATCTGGCGCCGGTGCGCGCCTTCCTGGCCGCAGCCGAGGTGCTGCGAGCGCGAGGGCCCCTCCGGTTCATCGACGCCGCGTGCAACAGCCAGGTCGCCTACCCCCTGCTCGACATCCTGGGCCGGGCCGCCGGGGCGCTGCGGCCCTGGGCCTTCCACGCCCAGCCGGGGGT
>NZ_JASKYT010000197.1:0-12917 GCF_041028275.1 Streptomyces sp. PU-14G | reverse complement strand
AGGGGCGCGGGGGCGCCGGGCCGGTCAGGCGCCCGGGCCCGGGGAGTCGGCCTGCGCCTGGACGGCCGTGATCGCGACGGTGTTGACGATGTCCTGCACCAGCGCGCCGCGGCTCAGATCGTTGACGGGTTTGCGCAGGCCCTGGAGGACGGGGCCCACGGCGACGGCCCCGGCCGAGCGCTGCACGGCCTTGTAGGTGTTGTTGCCGGTGTTCAGGTCGGGGAAGATCAGCACGGTCGCCCGCCCCGCCACCTTCGAGTCCGGCAGCTTCGTGGCGGCGACCGAGGGGTCCACGGCGGCGTCGTACTGGATGGGGCCCTCCGTCAGCAGGTCGGGGCGGCGCTCGCGGACCAGTTCCGTGGCCCGCCGCACCTTGTCCACGTCGGCGCCGGAGCCCGAGGTGCCCGTCGAGTACGACAGCATCGCGATCCTGGGCTCCACCCCGAACCTGGCCGCCGTGGTGGCCGACTGGATCGCGATGTCCGCGAGCTGCTCGGCGTCCGGGTCGGGTACCACGGCGCAGTCCCCGTAGACCAGCACGCGGTCGGCCAGGCACATGAAGAAGACGGAGGAGACGGTCGAGGCACCCGGCCGGGTGCGGATGATCTCGAAGGCGGGGCGGATCGTCGCCGCCGTGGAGTGCACGGCGCCGGAGACCATGCCGTCGGCCAGCCCTTCCTGGACCATCATCGTGCCGAAGTAGGACACGTCGGCGACCACGTCGTGGGCCAGCTCGTGGGTCACGCCCTTGTGGGCGCGCAGCTTCGCGTACGACTCGGCAAACCGCTCCCGCAGCGGCGAGGTCTGCGGGTCGACGATCCGGGCGGTGGCCGCACCGCCGGTCGCGGGCGCCTCTCCGTCGGCCAACAGGTCGAGGCCGACGCTCAGCTCGGCGGCGCGCTTGCGGACGGTCACCGGGTCGCCGAGCAGCGTCAGGTCGCAGATGTTGCGCCGCAGCAGCACCTCGGCGGCGCGCAGCACCCGCTCCTCCTCGCCCTCGGGCAGCACGATGTGCTGCCGCTTGGCGCCACCGGCCCGTGAGCGCTCCACCAGCTCGTGCTCGAACATCATGGGCGTGACGCGTGCGCTGCGCTCCACGGCCAGCCGCCCGGACAGCTGCGCGGCGTCCACGTGCGTCTCGAACAGGCCCAGTGCGATCTCGGCCTTGCGCGGGGTGGCGGCGGTGAGCTTGCCCTCCAGCGACAGCAGGGCGTCCGCGGTCTCCATGGAGCCTTCGGACACGACGAGTACCGGCGTGCCCGGTGCCAGCCGGGAGGCGAGCGCGAGCGTCTGTTCCCCGGGGTGCTCGTCCAGGGTGAGCAGGACCCCGGCGAGGGCGGGGGAGCCGGCCGAGTGCGCCGCCAGCGAGCCGATGATCAGGTCCGAGCGGTCGCCGGGCGTGATCACCATGCAGCCTTCGGTGAGCGCCGGCAGGAAGGCGGGCAGGTGGGCGCCGCCGAAGACGAGGTGGCGGACGTCGCGGGAGAGGCCCGCGTGGTCTCCGAGCAGCACCCTCGCGCCGGTGGCCTCCTTGACCTGGGTCACCGTGGGCGCGGCCAGCGCGGGCTCCTCCGGCAGCACGTACACCGGCTCGGGCAGCCGCTCGGCCAGGCCCCGCACGGCCTCGGCCGCCGCCGGTTCCGCGACCCGGTTGGCGACCATCGCGATCAGGTCGGCGCCGAGGGAGGCGTAGGCGTGGTGGGCGTTGCGCACCTCGGCGACCACCGCGTCCGGTGTCTGGTCGCGGGCGGCGACGACGGGCAGGACGGCGGCCCCGAACTCGTTGGCGAGCCGCGCGTTGAGGGCCAGCTCCGCGGGCAGTCCGGTGTCGGCGAAGTCGGTGCCCAGCACGAGGACGGCCTCGTAGGAGTCGGCGACCCGGTGGTAGCGCTCCACCAGCCGCGCTATCAGCTCGTCCGTGCCCTGCTCGGCCTGGAGGGTGGCGGCTTCCTCGTAGCTCATGCCGAAGACCGAGGAGGCGGGCTGGGAGAGCCGGTAGCGGCTGCGCAGCAGGTCGTACAGCCGGTCGGGGCCGTCGTGTACCAGGGGCCGGAACACCCCCACGCGGTCCACCTGCCGCGTGAGCAGTTCCATGACGCCCAGCTCGACGACCTGGCGGCCGTCGCTGCGTCCGATGCCGGTCACGTACACGCTGCGCGTCACGCGCTCTCTCCTCCGGGTCGCGGGCGGATGCGTTTCGAGCCGTTTCTTGCGGAAACCACCGGTAAGGGTACGGCTATACCCTTGACAATACCTGCGCTTGTCGCTATATCGCTCGCCAGGCCGGAGCGGGGCGAGAAACCCGGCACAGCGGCCCCGGAAGCGGCGTGAACACGGGGCTCCGGGCGGCCCGCGCCGAGTCCGTCGGCGGCGCGGGCACGGGTCCGCATGCTGGGCGGGGCCCATGCCCGCGCCTTCAAGACGTGAAACAATCGCACCGGCTCACATGGACCAGTGGCACCGGACAGTGAGGTCCGACCGTGCCCCAAGCGGCCCGCCCCCGGGTGGGCGCCCGTTCCCAGGCGGGCATCTACGGAGCAGGAGAAGCGAAACCCATGCGCATCGGAGTCCTCACCGCAGGCGGAGACTGCCCCGGTCTCAACGCCGTGATCCGATCCGTCGTGCACCGTGCCGTGCACGACCGCGGCGACGAGGTCATCGGCTTCGAAGACGGTTTCAAGGGCCTGCTGGAGGGCCGCTACCGCCCGCTCGACATAAACTCCGTCAGCGGCATCCTCGCCCGCGGCGGCACCATCCTCGGCTCGGCCCGGCTGGAGCGCGCCCGGCTCCAGGAGGCGTGCAACGACTCCGAGGAACTGATCGAGCGCCTCGGCCTCGACGCGCTCATCCCCATCGGCGGTGAGGGCACGCTGACCGCGGCCCGGATGCTCGCGGAGATCGGCCTGCCGGTGGTCGGCGTCCCCAAGACCATCGACAACGACATCTCCGCCACCGACCGCACCTTCGGCTTCGACACCGCCGTCACCGTGGCCACCGAGGCCATGGACCGCCTCAAGACCACCGCCGAGTCCCACCAGCGGGTCATGGTCGTGGAGGTCATGGGCCGGCACGCGGGATGGATCGCCCTGGAGGCGGGCATGGCGGGCGGCGCGCACGCCATCTGCGTCCCCGAGCGCAACTTCGAGGTCGACGACCTGGTGAAGATGGTCGAGGAGCGGTTCGCGCGCGACAAGAAGTTCGCCATCATCTGCGTCGCCGAGGGCGCCCACCCGGCCGAGGGTTCCATGCCGTACGAGAAGGGCGTCATCGACCAGTACGGCCACGAGCGCTTCGCCGGCATCGGCAACCGGCTCGCGGTCGAGCTGGAGCACCGCCTCGGCAAGGAGGCCCGCCCCGTCATCCTCGGCCACATCCAGCGCGGCGGCACCCCCACGGCCTACGACCGCGTCCTCGCCACCCGCTTCGGCTGGCACGCCGTCGAGGCCGCCCACCGCGGCGACTTCGGCCAGATGACCGCCCTGCGCGGCACCGAGATCGCCATGGTGCCGCTCGCCGACGCGGTGACCGAACTCAAGCGGGTGCCGCAGAACCGGATGGACGAGACCGAAGCGGTCTTCTGAGCCTTCCGGGCCTTCTGAGCCTTCCGAGCCGGGCCTGATCCGGCTCGGAGTGCGGCGTCGCGGCGGGGCGCACTCGGGGGCGGGGGCGCCCCCCACCGCGCCTGCGCTCCTCCGCGCCTGCGGCGCTGTTTCAACGGGCGGAGTTGACGAGGTTGTTGGCGTCGACCAGGCCGAGCCCCGGGACGGCCTCACGGAGTGCCTTGACGGCACGTACGTGGTGACTGTCCAGGTCGACTCCGGCGTCCTCGACGACCCTGCGGACCCACTCCCGAGTCCGCTCCTCATCGGTCACTTCGGCGTACCGGTCCACGAGGCGCAGGGCTTCCTCGAGCCCTGCGCGGTGCTGCGGATCCGCGGTCCGCAGCGCGGCGGCGATCTCCGTTCTGACGGATTCCACGTCGTGCAGGACCACTATCGGTGAGGCGTTTTTGCGGGCCATGGAGATCCTCTCTCGTTCTCACACTCACGCTTCTCCCCGCCGTTCGGAGGAGAAGCGGTCGCAACGCTACGGCCCAGACCCGGCGCCTCCGTGGCCGCCGCCCCCAACTGGTCGCCGTAGCGGAAGATCATGACAGGCGGCTCGCCCTCGCCGCGCTGCTCCAGCAGCACCCGGTAGATGAACGGCGCGGGCCCGGTCACCTGCACGACGCGGCCCGCCTTGCCGGACTTGGTGTCCCGCACCCGATCGCCCTCCGACCACATGTCAGACGCTCCGCAACGGACGCGTGGCGGTGGGGGGTTCGCTTTGCGGTTCGCCGTGTGTGCGGCGCAGGTGGGCGCCGTAGAGCGCCTCCAGATCGGCCTTCGGCCGGGGGTCGCCGGCCGCCCGGCGGATCATCGTCCGGTACCACGCGCAGTCGGCGCAGTCCGGTTGTGCGCTTTCCTGTTCCTCGGATTCCGGTTCGGCCTGTGTCATGACTACTCCCGCCCGTCTGCTGCGAGTTGGTGACTTTCTGTGGTGAGGACAACACGGAGAGGGCTAACGTGGCTCGGGTTGAACCCATTTGTTCACCGTGGCCACGGCGTGGGCCTTGGGCCCCTGACACCAAAGGACCGGGTCAGACATGGCGAAGAAGCAGCTTCGCGAGGCAAGGTTGAACGTGCCGCAAGGCGGTGCCTTGGGCGAGGATGTACGACGCGTTCGGGAGGCCCGGGGTATCTCGCAGAGTGGGTTGGGCGGCGCGACGGGCTACAGCAAGAGCTACGTCAGCAAGGTCGAATCCGGCTCGGTCTTCCCGTCCGAGCGATTCGTGAAGGGGTGCGACAAGGCGTTCGGCACGGGCGACCTCTTCGCCCGGCAGCATCGCCGCATCAGCGAAGGCGAACACCCCGCCTGGTTCGCGCCGTTCATCGAGACGGAGCGGCTGGCCGACACCATCGAGGACTACTCGACGCTCTTCATCTTCGGATTGCTCCAGACTCCGGCGTACGCACGCGCAGCGCTGGAGGCATCGGCCCCCGGGGCCGACCCCCGGGACATCGAGGCCAAGGTCGCGGGTCGCATACGGCGCCGGGCAATTCTGGAGCGGGAGGACCCGCCTCGCGTATGGGTCGTGCTGCACGAAGCGTGTCTGCGGGCGAACGTCGGGACACCCGCGGTGATGGCGGAGCAACTGCGCAGCCTGCGGGAGGCGGTACGGCGCTTTCCGACGCTGACGCTCCAGGTGCTGCCGTTCGCGGCCTCGGCCGCCGCGAGGGCAACACCCTTCACCCTGCTGAGCTTCGAGGATCGGCGGCCCTCGGTGCATGTGGAGGGACCGATGGGAGGTCGGCCGTACGACGACAGGGGGGCGGTCACCGTGTCACGCGGCGTCTACGATCACTTGCGAGCATGCTCCCTCGGTGCGCATGCTTCATTAGACCTCATCGACACTGTTAGGGGAGCGCATGAACGACAGGCCCGTTTGGATCAAGTCCAGCCACAGCGATGGGGGCGGCGGCAATTGCGTCGAGTGGGCCCCGGGGCTCGTGTGCGGCGGCGGCCGGGTGCCGGTGCGGGACAGCAAGGACACTGCTCGCGGGGCGCTGTCGTTCTCACCTTCGGCGTGGTCGGCATTCGTTGAAAGTGCGAAGCGCAGCCGCGCCTGATAGGAGGTCGCATGGACGGCAGGTCCGTTTGGATCAGGTCCAGCTACAGCGACGGTACCGGCGGCAATTGCGTCGAGTGGGCGCCGGGGCTCGTGTGCGGTACCGGCGTCGTCCCCGTGCGGGACAGCAAGGACGTCCGCAGGACACCGCTGTCGTTCTCGTCCGCCGCCTGGGCCGCCTTCCTCGGAGACGTGAAGCGCTCTGCGGACTCGGGAGCGCGGCGGTCATCGGCCGTGCTACGTGCCGGCTGACGCCACAGAGGTGACCGCTTCCGCCACGCTGCTCCGGTAGAGGCCCATCGTGGGGTTGAGGACCCGCGCGCCGTTGCCGAGCGGGAAGTTCTGGGTGGCCGCGAGCGGCATGTTCGTGCCCTCCCGGTCGGCCAGCACGTTGAGTTCGTTGACGCCGGAAGCAGCGCCGCTGGTGCCACCGCCCGGGTTGAGGTCGATCACCGTGTAGGCGCTCTGACCCGCCGGGACCGAGAATCGCGCGGTGCCGCTGGCGAGGGACGGCTTGATGTTCTTGCTCTGGTCTGGGGAGTCGGAGTTGCCCAGGTCGACCCCGGGGGAGGAGCTCAGGCTGCACGCGTCCGCGCCGGTGTTGCGCGCCTCGATGACGCGCTGGCTGGGCGCACCGGCGCGTGCCGTCACGTTGATCGTGAGGTTCTGGCTGTCGCACGGGCGGGCTGCCGAGCCGTCGTCCGACGATCCGGAGCCGGGCTTTCCGTCCGAGGTCCCACTGGCGCCGCGCTCGCTCGAGCCGGACGTGCTCCGGCCGTCCGCGTTGTCTCCGCCGCCCTTCCCGTCCCGCGACGACGCGGACGAGGCGCCCCCCTTCTTCGAGGCGCTGGGAGAGGGATCGCCCGGCGCGGGCGCCGCTTTGCCTGCCACCTTCTTGGGGGAGTCGGCGTTGTCGTCCTGCGGACCGCACCCGGTCAGCAGGGCCGCCGCAAGCCCCGCACCGACGGCCGTCGCGAAGCACACCCGCGTGGTGAGCCGTCGCCGGGCGGCCCCGGCCTGTTCCGACCGTCCGCCCGTACGCGCCGCCCCAGGCTGCTGTTCTCCCACTACCGTCACTCCCTGGTCGCCCTTCGGCGCGCATAGGCCCCGTGGGGTCACTTACGCCCTACGAGACCGGCTACGGCTCCGGCTTCCCTGCTCCTGCTTACTCCGATGACCGGTACGGCGAAAAGGTTCACGAAAGGACCCTTGTTCTTCGAGTCTTCGGCCGGCTCCGCCGGTCGCCCCGCGCCGTCCCGCCCCCGGGGCGACCGATGGGACGGAAGGTGGTCCGCATCGGCTACCCGGGCCTCAGCGCGCGAGTGCCTCGTGCGGGAAGGACGAGGTGATGACGCGGGCAAGAGCCGCCACGCAGCGCTACACCACGTCGTCACCGTGTCCGGGCGACCCCGCAGATCCGCTGCGGTCTGCACAACGGGTTCCGGAGCCGGAATCGGGGCCGGAACCGGAGGCGGAACGGACGGTGGGGCGAAGTGCCAGCACTGCGACGGCCGTTGCCGCCAGCGCCGCACCCACCCAGAGGACGGCGGGCAGGGCGGCCGTGTCCGCGACACGGCCGCCCGCCAGGGCGCCGAGGGCGATCGAGGCGTTGAAGACGGCGGCGAACAGCGCGCCCGCCGCCTCCCGGGTCTTCGAGGCCGCCGCCAGCACGTATGCCTGGCTGCTGACCGAGACCCCGCCGTAGAACACGCCCCACAGCAGTAGGACGACGATCGCGGCGGGAGCGTGCCCGCCCAGCAGGGCCAGCGAGGCCATCGTCGCGGCCATGCCGGTGCCGAGTACCAGCAGGACGCGGCGCGGGGTGCGTGAGGCCGCCGTTCCGGCCGCGAAGTTGCCGGCGATGCCCGCCGCGCCGTAGCCCAGGAGCAGGACGCCGATCAGGCCGGGGGCGACACCGGAGACCTGTTCCAGAAAGGGGCGGACGTAGGTGTAGGCGGCGAAGTGGCCGACCACCAGCAGGGCCAGGAACAGCATGCCGGTGCGCAGCGGCACGTTCCGCCGGAGCCCGGCGAGTTCGCGCGGGCGGACGGCGCGTTCGGCCGGCAGCGGAGGCAGCGCCAGCGCCAGGGCCAGGGCGACGAGCGCGGTGGCGACGGCCGCGCCGAAGAACGCGGCCCGCCAGTCCAGCGCCTGCCCGAGCATGGTGCCGGCCGGGACGGCGAGCACCGAGGCGGTACCGATCCCGGCGAACACGGCGGACAGCGCCCGGCCGACCCGTGCGGCGGGCACGAGGCGTACCGCGAGGCTCGCCGCCAGTGCCCACACGCCGCCGTGCGCCACCCCCGCCGCGACGCGGGCGAGCAGCAGCACGGGGAGCGAGGGGGCCAGCGCGGAGAGCAGGTTGGCGGCTGCCATCACGGCCATCAGTGCCGCCAGCAGGAGGCGCCGGTCCAGGCGGCCCGCGAGCAGCGGCAGGGTGGGTGCCGCGACGGCCGCCGTCAGGCCCATGAGGGTGACGGTGAGGCCCGCCGAGCCCTCGGAGACGCCCAGTGCGCCGCCCATCGGGGTGAGCAGGCCTACCGGCAGCATCTCGGTCGCGGTGATGGTGAACGTGGCGCCGGTGAGGGAGAGGACGGCGAGCCAGGCACGGAGCGGGGCCCTGTCGGCGGCCCGGCCGGTCGTGGACGCGGCGGTGGTTTCGGTCATGAACCCAGCCAACGACGCGTGACCTGCGGGAACAACGGCGGACTTCTCATCCTTCCATGAGCGGGACTCATCGATGGACGAGGGGAGCGGGGACGGTGCCACGAGAGGAGCCACGAGAGGACGGGACGCGGACGCGCGGAACCGGGACGCGGAGGCGGGAGGACGGGACGCGGACGCGCGAGAACGGGACGCGGACGCGGGACGAGGGGCCGGGGTCGCTGGAGGCGCGGGAGCTGGAGTGCTTCCTGGTGCTCGCCGAGGAGCTGCACTTCGGCCGGGCGGGGGAGCGGCTGTACGTGTCGCAGAGCAGGGTGAGCCAACTGCTGCGCGCGCTGGAGGGCCGGATCGGGGCGCGCCTGGTGGAGCGCACCAGCAGGCGGGTGGCGCTGACGCCGCTGGGGGAGCGGTTCCGTGCCGAACTGGAGCCGGCTTACGGGCGGCTGGCCGCCGTGGTCGAGGAGGCGCGCTCCGCGGCCCGCTGCGTGCGGGGGAGCCTCCGACTGGGCTTCCTGGGCAGTGCCCACCATCGGATGACGGCGGCGCTCGGCCTCTTCCACGCGCGGCACCCGGGTGTGACGGCCGGCGTCGTGGAGGTCACCATGGCGGACCCGTTCGGGCCCGTGCGGCGGGGCGAGGTAGACGCGGCGGTGGTTCTGCTGCCCGTCGACGAACCCGACCTGGTGACAGGGCCGCACTTCGAACAGCAGCCGTGGCGGCTGGCGGTGAGCATCCGGCACCCGTTCGCCGCGCGTACCGGGATCGACGCGGAGGAGTTGGTGGGGACCCCGCTGATCCACGCCGCGCCGCCCGCGCCCGCCTACTGGCGGGACCATCAGGCCCCGCCGCGTACCCCTGGCGGCCTCGCGGTGCCGCGCGGGCCCGCCGTGATCACGCTCCAGGAAGGGCTGGCGACCGCCGCGGCGGGCGGCGGTGCCATGCTGCTGTGCCGGCCGACGGCCGAGACGCACGTCCGCTCGGACCTGGCCTTCGTACCGGTTGCCGGGCTCGGCTCCTCCGAACTGACCCTGGTACGCGCCCGGCACGGTGAGACCGCCGTGGTCCGCGCCTTCGTACAAGCCGTCACGGAAACCGCCTCGAACACCGCCTCGGAGACCGACTCCAACACCGGCTCGGAGAACGTTTCGAACACCGCCTCGGCCCCGCTGACCCGCACGGCGGTCAACGCTTGACCGCGCGCCGCTGTGCGCCAACCCGCTGTGCGCGCACCCGCCGTGAGCCCACACGCCGCGCGGGCGGCGGCAGCCGCAGACCGTCATCGAACCGCAACGTTGCCGGGCACGGCGCGCGGCCACGGCTGCGACCTGGGCTCCTGCGGCCGTGCAGGAACGGTGCGGAACTTCTCGCTCCAGAGGAAGAGTTGAATATTCCGGGGCGGGTGTGTCACGGGTTGTGGAGGCGAGTACCGTGCTGTCACCCGCCGTGTGGGTTCTGTGCGCGGCGTGGTCCTACCGGAAGGAAGACGATGACAGCACTGCGCCTCAGATGGCAGCGGTCGATCGCCATCGCGGCGACCGGTGCCGCGGCGTTCGTCGGCACCGCCATAGCGGCCGTCCCCGCCCAGGCACACACCCCCCAGTGGTCGGTCACCTGTGACTCGGTCTCCATCGACCTGAAGGCCTACGCCGAGAGCGGCAACAAGGTCACGGTCAAGGCCGGTGACAAGGTCCTGATCAGCGAGAACTTCGGGGCGTCCTTCAACAAGAAGGTCGACCTGCCCGAGCACAGCAAGCCGCTGACGGTGACGGCCCAGGTCGTCGCCTCGGACAGCGACCAGTACAACTGGGGCCCGGAGACGAAGACGTCGCCGGTGTGCGACACCCCCGCGCCGTCCCCGACCCCCAGCGAGTCGGAGTCCACCGAGCCCTCGCCCAGCGCCAGCCCGTCGCAGAGCGCGAGTGAGAAGCCGGAGCCGAGCGCGCCCGAGAGCAGCTCCAGCGCCCCGGCGGCCAAGCCGCAGAGCGGCGGCGAGGACCTGGCGGAGACCGGTTCCTCCAGCAACACCCCGATGATCGCCGGGATCGCAGCCGCCGTGGTCGTGGCCGGTGGCGGTCTCGTGTTCTTCGCGCGCAAGCGCCGTTCGTCCCACAGCTGAGGCCGAACCCCGTAGCACCGCCCGGCGGCCCGTCCCCCTCGGGCCGCCGGGCACCTTTTCGGCCGCACCGCCGCCGTACTCGGCGAAGGCCCGGCACGCGAGGGCCTCGCCGCGCGAAGCCCCGGCACGCGAAGGCCTGGCACGCGAAGGCCCCGTCACGGTGTCGCACCGTGACGGGGCCCTCGCCGTGCGGCGCTCGTCCGACCTCGTGCCGCTGCCGCCGGATCAGGCGTCGGCGTGGGTCAACCGCCGTACCCGGCGAGGATCTTGGAGAACTCCCACTCCTGCTGGTCGACGCCGCTGCACGAGTCGCCGGGGCTGCCGCCGCCCGCGCACGAACGGTCGCGGTTGACGGCCCAGAAGCTCACCCGCGACAGACCCTTGTCCTTCGCGTAGTCGACGATCTGCTGGAAGTCGCCGGGGGAGACCTGCTCACCCTGCACGTCGGTGGTGCCGTTCATCGAGGAGAGCCCCGACTTGCGGTACGCCTCCGCGTCGGACAGCCCGTAGGCGGCCTTGACCTCGTTCTTGAGGCCGTCGACGGCGGACTTGGTGGCGGCGACCATGTCCGTGGTGCCGTCGCCGAAGTCGAACGGCATCACCGTCCAGGCGTCCACGTCCAGCCCGGCCGCGGCGCCCTTGGCGATGAGGTCCTTGCCGTCGGCGGTCGGCCCCTGCGGGGTGGTGCCGAAGGTGACGTAGACCTTGATGCCGGAGTTCTTCTCCTTGACGATCTTGAGGGCGTCGACGACGCGCTGGCGGACCTCGGCGTTCTCCACCTCGCTCGCCTCGATGTCGATGTCGATCGACTTCAGGCCGTAGGCGTCGATGACCTTCTGGTACGCCGCCGCCAGGTCCTCGGCGGTGGAGCAGGCCTCGCCCAGCTTGTTGCCGCTCCAGCCGCCGACGGACGGGGTGACGTCGCCGCCCGCCTGCTGGATGGCCTCGATGGCCTGCTCGTCCTGGCCGCCGCTCAGCGGGCGTTGGCCGTCCCAGGCGGGCGAGCAGCCGCCGTCGGAGAGGATGAACGCCATGGTGAGCTGCTTCGTGCCGGTCGCCTCCATGAAGGAGACGGGGTCGGGCGGGTTTCCCCAGCCCAGGTAGAGGTAGGGGCCGTTCGTGCCGCTGGGCGCTGCTGTGCTGTCGGTGTGGTGCCCGGTCGTCGCCTGCGCGGTGACGGACGGCAGACAGACGGCCAGGAGTGCGGCCGTCGCACCGAGACCGGCCGCGAGTCTGCGGTGGGCCCTGCGGCGGTGGCGGCGTGAGAGGTGGGGGGACACGCAACTCTCCCTTCGGGGGAACCGGTTGCTGATGCCGTGCTCGTGCCGCCGCACGCTAGCCCCGCGGCATTGGTATAGACAATAGGGCGGTAGGAATCGACGCGGAACGCCGACGTGGAACGAGGACGCGGAACGCCGGCGCTGAACGAGGACGCGGAACGCCGACGTGGAAGGCTCAGCTCCCGCTCGTCGCGCCGGGCCTGGGCCCGCGCCACACGTAGTGGTGCTCGGGGCGCCCCACCTGCCCGTACCGCTGCCGCCTGTCCGCGTCGCCGGTGCTGACCAGGTGTTCCAGGTAGCGGCGGGCCGTGATCCGGTTGACGCCCAGCGCCGTCGCCGTCTCGCTCGCGGTCAGCCCCCGGGACGCGGCCTCACGCAGGTGCGCGGTGACGCTGGCGAGGGTCGGTGCGCTCAGCCCCTTGGGCAGCGCGGACGACGCCGGGGCCGCCCGCAGGACGGACAGCGCGCGGTCCACCTCGTCCTGGTTGACCGCCTCCCCGTGCTCCTCGGCGGCCGTACGGAAGTCCCGGTACCGCAGCAACCGGTCGCTGAGGGTACGGAACGTGAACGGTTTCAGCACGTGCTGAACGACGCCGAGGGACACGCCCTCCCTGATCACGGCGAGGTCCCGCGCCGAGGTCACAGCGAACACGTCCTGAGTGTGACCGGCGGCGCGCAGCGAGCGCAGGAGGTCGAGACCGTTGCCGTCGGGCAGGTAGAGGTCGAGCAGGATCAGGTCGACGGGCGCCTCCTCCTCCAGGGCGCGGACCGCCTCGGCGCGCGAGTGGACGGTCGCCGCCACGGTGAAGCCCGGGACGCGGCCGACGTAGAGGGCGTGGGCGCCCGCCGCCACGGGATCGTCCTCGACGACGAGGACGCGGAGTGTCATGAGCGTGCTTCTCCCTCCGTGCAGGGCAGCCGCACGGTGAACTCCGCACCGGTGGGCCGCAGGTCCCGCGCGTGGACCTCGCCTCCGTGGCGGCGGGCCGTCTGCCGCACGAGCGCCAGACCGATGCCGCCGCCACCGCTCTTGGTGCTCCAGCCCCGCTCGAACAGGGCTTCCCCGGCGGCGCTCGGCAGGCCAGGACCGTTGTCCGCGACGCGGATCAGCAGCCGGCGCGCGGGGGCCTCTTCGACGGCGATGGTCACGGTGACGCGGGGGGACCCCCCTCCGGCCTCCCCCTTCCCG
>NZ_JASKYT010000196.1:0-14151 GCF_041028275.1 Streptomyces sp. PU-14G | reverse complement strand
CCTCGCGCCCGGCGCCTTGGAGGGCGGCGGCGAGGCGGTGCCGTACCTGCTCGGCGTGGTGATGTTCTGCATGGGCGTCACGATGACGCCGCAGGACTTCCGGGGCGTGGCGAAGCGGCCGTGGGCGGTCGCGCTCGGGCTGGTCGCGCAGGTACGGCACCGCCTCGCGCCCGGCGCCTTCGAGGGCGGCGGCGAGGCGGTGCCGTACCTGCTCGGCGTGGTGATGTTCTGCATGGGCGTCACGATGACGCCGCAGGACTTCCGGGGCGTGGCGAAGCGGCCGTGGGCGGTCGCGCTCGGGCTGGTCGCGCACTATGTGCTCATGCCGGGGCTCGGCTGGCTGGTCGCCCACGCGCTCGACCTGTCCCCGCAGCTGGCCGCCGGTGTGATCCTCGTCGGCTGCGCGCCGAGCGGCACCGCCTCCAACGTCGTGACGTACCTGGCGCGCGGCGACGTGGCGCTGTCGGTGTCGGTCGCCACGGTCTCGACGGTGGTCGCTCCCCTGGTGACGCCGCCGCTGACGCTGCTGCTGGCGGGCGAGTACCTGCCGGTGGACGCGGGTTCGATGGTGACCGACATCCTCAAGACGGTGCTGCTGCCGGTGCTGGCGGGGCTGGTGGTGCGGCTCGTGGCCTCGCGGCTGGTCACCAGGGCGCTGCCCGTGCTGCCGTGGCTGTCCGCGCTGACCATCGCCGTGATCGTGGCCGTCGTCGTCGCGGGGAGCGCGGACGCCATCAAGTCCGCGGCGGCGATGGTGATGCTGGCGGTCGTGCTGCACAACGGGCTCGGGCTGGCGCTCGGGTACGGTGCGGGACGCCTGGCCCGGTTGGGTGAGCCGTCGAGCCGCGCCATGGCGTTCGAGGTCGGCATGCAGAACTCGGGGCTCGCCGCCTCGCTGGCCACGGCGCACTTCAGCCCGCTGGCCGCGCTGCCGGCCGCGGTCTTCTCCGTGTGGCACAACGTCTCGGGCGCGCTCGCGGCGGCGTGGCTCTCGCGCAAGGCGCGGTGAACGGTTCCGCGGCGGTACCGGCCGGCCTCCTCCGCCGCCGGGCGGCCCCCCTTTCCATACCTACCCGGAAGTAACTACGGTGGCCTCCGGCGCACCTCCCGGAGCGCCGGGACGTCCCACAGGACCTGGTTTCGACGGAGGCACGCGCCATGAGAATCGACCCGGCCCGCTCCCTCGCCCGCGTGATGGGCGGCATGGGCATGCTGCACTTCCTCGCGCCGAAACCGTTCGACGCGATCGTGCCGCGCTCTCTCCCGGGGAAGCCCCGCGCCTACACCTACGCCAGCGGCGCCGCCGAACTCGCCGTGGCCGCCGCGCTGGCCTTCCCCCGCACCCGCAGGGCCGGCGGCATCGCCGCGGCCGGACTCCTCGCGGCCGTCTTCCCGGCCAACGTGCAGATGGCGTACGACTGGCGCGAGCGCCCGACACCGCTGAAGGCGGTGGCCTACGGCCGCCTCCCGCTCCAGCTCCCCCTCGCCGCCTGGGCGCTGCTCGCCGCCCGCCAGGGCGCGGCCGAGGCCGCGGCGGCGCGCGAAGGCGAACGGGACTGACCGACCCGGCCCGGCCCCTTCCGCGAGGCCCGGCGCCCCACCCTCCCCGCGAGACCCGGTCGCGTCAGCGCTCCTTCTGCGCCAGCGCCAGCAGGTGGTCGGCCAGGGCCTGACCGCCCACCGGATCGCGGCTGATCAGCAGCAACGTGTCGTCGCCCGCGATCGTCCCGATGATCTCGTGCACCCCCGCCTGGTCGATGGCCGAGGCCAGGAACTGCGCGGCCCCCGGCGGGGTACGCAGCACCACGAGGTTCGCGGAGGCCTCCGCGGTGATCAGCAGCTCGCCCGCCAGCCGCGCCATCCGCGCCTCGCTGGCCGACTCGCCCAGCGGAGCCCGCGGGGTGGGGTCCCCGCCCTCGGCGGGGACCGCGTAGATCAGCTCACCCCCGGTGTTGCGGATCTTGACGGCGCCCAGCTCGTCGAGGTCCCGGGAGAGGGTCGCCTGCGTGACCGTGAGCCCGTCGTCGGCCAGCAGCTTGGCCAGCTGGCTCTGGGAGCGGACCGCCTGCCGGTTGAGGATGTCGACGATCCGGCGGTGGCGGGCCATCCGCGTCTGCGGGACGGCCTGCCCCGCCTGGTGCTCCTCGGTCATCGTGCGCGTACCCCTCTTCATCTGTTCTTCGTCGCTGCGTGTCTCATCGCTCCCGGCCGGCTCCGGCGGCGCTGCCGGCCGCGTCGAGGACGGCGGGCAGCGCCCGCACGAACGCGTCCGCCTCCGCCTCGGTGAGGATCAGCGGCGGGGCGATCCTGACGACGTCCGGGGCGACGGAGTTCACCAGGAAACCCGCGTCCTGAGCGGCCTGCTGCGCGCGCGGCGCGATCGGCTCGGTGAGCACGATACCCAGCAGCAGCCCCGCACCGCGGACCTGAGCGACCTTCGGGTGGTCCAGCCCGAGGATGCCCTCGCGCAACCGGGCGCCGACGCGCTTGACGTGGTCGAGCAGCCCCTCGGCCGCGATCGTCTCCAGGACGGCGAGACCGGCCGCGCAGGCGACCGGGTTGCCGCCGAAGGTGGAGCCGTGCTGCCCGGGCTCCAGCAGCTCGGCCGCGTCCCCGAAGGCGAGCACAGCGCCCAGCGGCAGCCCACCGCCCAGCCCCTTGGCGAGCGTGACGAGGTCGGGCTCCACGCCCTCGGCCTGGCAGGCGAACCAGTGGCCCGTCCGGCCGATCCCGGTCTGGATCTCGTCCACGACCAGCAGCGTGCCGGTGGCGGCGGTGATCTCCCGGGCGGCGGCCAGGTAGCCCGCGGGCGGCAGCACCACGCCGTTCTCGCCCTGGATGGGCTCCAGGAGCACGAAGGCCGTTTGGTCGGTGACCGCCGCGCGCAGCGCCTCGACGTCCCCGTAGGGGACGTGGGTGACGTCACCGGGCAGCGGGCGGAACGGGTCCTGCTTGCCGGGCTGCCCGGTCAGGGCGAGGGCGCCCATGGTGCGGCCGTGGAAGCCGCCCTGGGCCGCGACCATGTGGCTGCGCCCGGTGCGCCGGCCGATCTTGAAGACGGCCTCCACGGCCTCGGCACCCGAGTTGGCGAAGTAGACCCTGCCCGACCGGCCCGCCACCTCCAGCAGCTTCTCCGCGAGCGCGACGGGCGGCTCGGCGACGAAGAGGTTGGAGACGTGGCCGAGGGTGGCGATCTGGTCGGAGACGGCGCGGACGACGGCCGGGTGTCCCGTGCCCAGCGCGTTGACGGCGATGCCGCCGACGAAGTCCGTGTACTGCCTGCCCTCCGCGTCCCACAGCTGGGTCCCCTCGCCGTGGGTCAGCGGGATGCGCGGGGTGCCGTAGTTGTTCATCAGCGCGCCCTGCCACCGGCCGGTGAGGGCGGAGTTGTCGTGGGCGATGGTCATGCGGGGCCCTCCGCGTTCCGTGGCTGTGTCCGTAGGTCGTCGGGTGCCTGCGTCCTGGGTTCGGGGACGGCGTCGGGCACGACCATGGTGCCGATCCCCTCGTCCGTGAAGATCTCCAGCAGGATGGAGTGCGGCACCCGCCCGTCCAGCACCCGTGCGGTGTGGACGCCACCGCGCACCGCGTGCAGACAGCCCTCCATCTTGGGGACCATCCCGCTGGCCAGCTCCGGCAGCAGCTTCTCCAGCTGGGAGGCGGTCAGTTCGCTGATCACGTCGTCGCTGCGCGGCCAGTCCGCGTACAGGCCCTCCACGTCGGTGAGGACCATCAGCGTCTCGGCACCCAGCGCCGCGGCCAGCGCGGCGGCAGCGGTGTCGGCGTTGACGTTGTACACCCCGCCGTCGCCGGCGTCCGCGCTGTGGGCGATGGAGGAGATCACCGGGATGCGGCCGTCGTCCAGCAGGGCCTCGATCGCGCCGGTGTCGACGGAGGTGATGCTGCCCACCCGGCCCAGGTCGACCGCCTCGCCGTCGATCTCGGCGAAGTGCCGGGTGGCCGCCATGATGCGGGCGTCCTCCCCCGTCATGCCGACGGCCAGCGGCCCGTGCTGGTTGAGCAGGTTGACCAGCTCGCGCTGCACCTGCCCGGCCAGCACCATCCGCACCACGTCCATCGTCTCCGGCGTGGTCACCCGCAGCCCGGCACGGAACTGGGACTCCAGGCCGAGCGCGTCGAGCTGCTTGCTGATCTGCGGGCCGCCGCCGTGCACCACCACCGGGCGCAGGCCCGCGTGGCGCAGGAAGACGACGTCCTGTGCGAAGGCCGCCTTCAGCTCCTCGTCCACCATGGCGTTGCCGCCGAACTTGATGACGACGGTCCGCCCATGGTGCCGGGTCAGCCAGGGCAGCGCCTCGATCAGGGTCTGCGCCTTGGGCAGCGCGGTGTGTCTGCGGGTGCTCGCGTCGCGGGTACTCATGACGAGTAGGCGCTGTTCTCGTGGACGTAGTCGGCCGTCAGGTCGTTGGTCCAGATGACGGCGGACGCGGATCCCGCGTGCAGGTCGGCGGTGACGCGGACCTCGCGGAAGCGCATGTCGACCTTGTCGCGGTCCTCACCGACCGCGCCCGCGCGGCAGACCTGGACACCGTTGATGGCGACATCCAGCGCGTCGGGGTCGAAGGCGGCGTCCGTGGTGCCGATGGCCGCCAGCACCCGGCCCCAGTTGGGGTCCTCGCCGTGCACGGCGCACTTGAAGAGGTTGTTGCGGGCGACGGTGCGGCCGACG
The DNA here is from genome assembly GCF_041028275.1 of Streptomyces sp. PU-14G. Classification (NCBI taxonomy): domain Bacteria; kingdom Bacillati; phylum Actinomycetota; class Actinomycetes; order Kitasatosporales; family Streptomycetaceae; genus Streptomyces; species Streptomyces sp. PU-14G. Next base: position 9,461 of record NZ_JASKYT010000196.1, on the reverse strand, counting down.
GTGACGGCCTCGTCCTCGCTCGCGGCGTTCACGACCTCGATGCGGATGTCCTTGGTGGCACCCTCCGCGTCGTGGATCAGCTGCTGGCCCAGGTCGTCGCAGACCGCGCGCACCGCCTCGGCGAACTCGGCCTGCTCGGCGCGTACCCCGCTCGCCGCCGAGGACAGCAGCAGCACCGTGTCGTTGGTGGACATGGCGCCGTCGGAGTCGATGCGGTCGAAGGTGGTGCGGGTCGCGCCGCGCAGGGCCGCCTCCAGCTCCTCGGCGGACAGGTCCGCGTCGGTGGTCAGGACGACGAGCATGGTGGCCAGCCCTGGCGCGAGCATGCCCGCGCCCTTGGCCATGCCGCCGACGGTCCATCCCGCGGGGCTGGAGATGCGGGCCGTCTTGTGCACGGTGTCGGTGGTCTTGATGGCGAGGGCCGCCTTCTCGCCACCGTGTTCGGACAGCGCCGAGGTGGCCGCACCGACGCCCGGCAGCAGCTTGTCCATCGGCAGCCGCAGCCCGATCAGCCCGGTGGAGGCGACGGCGACCTCGCCCGCGCCGTGCTCGGTGCCGGTGGCCGCCGTCAACTCCTCGGCCACCTTCTCCGCGGTGGCGTGGGCGTCCTGGAAACCCGGCGCGCCCGTGCAGGCGTTGGCGCCACCGGAGTTGAGGACCACGGCGGACAGCCTGCCGTCCCGCAGCACCTGCTCGGACCACAGGACGGGCGCCGCCTTGACGCGGTTGGCGGTGAAGACCCCGGCCGCCGCACGGCTGGGCCCGGTGTTGACGACGAGCGCGAGGTCCAGGCCCCCGCTCTCCTTGATCCCGGCGGCGACCCCGGCCGCCGTGAAGCCCTTGGCCGCTGTCACGCTCATGGTGCGACTCCGATCGTGGAAAGCCCCAGCCCCTCGTCCAGGCCGAGGGCGAGGTTCATGCTCTGGACGGCACCGCCCGCGGTGCCCTTGGTGAGGTTGTCGACGGCGGCGACGACCAGGAGACGGGCCGCGTCCGGATCGAGCGCCACCTGGAGGTGGACGGAGTTGGAGCCGACGACCGAGGCGGTGGCCGGCCACTGGCCCTCGGGGAGCACGGTGACGAACGGCTCGTCCTGGTAGGCCTTCTCGTAGGCGGCGCGCAGCTGCTCGGCCGTCGTGCCGGGCGCGGCCTTGGCGCTGCAGGTGGCGAGGATGCCGCGCGCCATCGGAGCCAGGGTCGGGGTGAAGGAGACGCTGACGCGCCGCCCGGCTGCCGCGGAGAGGTTCTGGATCATCTCGGGGGTGTGCCGGTGGACGCCGCCGACGCCGTACGGGCTCATCGAACCCATCACCTCGCTGCCCAGCAGGTGCGGCTTGAGGGCCTTGCCCGCTCCCGAGGTGCCGGTCGCCGCGACGATCACCGCCTCGGGGGCGTCGGGGTCGGTGAGGCCGCCCGCGAAGGCGGGCACCAGCGCGAGAGAGACCGCCGTGGGGAAGCATCCGGGCACGGCGACGCGCCTGGTGCCGCGCAGCGCCGCACGGGCGCCGGGCAGCTCGGGCAGCCCGTAGGGCCAGGTGCCGGCGTGCGGGGTGCCGTAGTAGCGCTCCCAGTCGGCGGCGTCGGCCAGCCGGAAGTCGGCTCCGCAGTCGATGACGAGCGGCCCGTCCGCGGCGCTGCCGAGCTGCTCGGCGACGGCGGCGGACTGCCCGTGCGGGAGCGCGAGGAAGACCACGTCGTGGCCGCGCAGCACCTCGGCGCTCGTCTCCTCCAGCACGCGGTCGGCGAACGGCACCAGGTGCGGCTGCAGCGCCCCGAAGCGCTGCCCCGCGTTGCTGTTGCCGGTCAGCGCCCCCACCTCGACCTCGGGGTGCCCGGCCAGCACACGCAGGAGTTCACCCCCCGCGTACCCGCTCGCACCCGCCACTGCCGCACGCACTGTCATCGAAACCGCCTCCTCGAAGGCATGACTATACGCATGGCAGCAGTTTTATGCAATAAGTTGTGTGATCAGCGGCAGCGGAGGGGGCGACGGAGTTCTCGAGCCGGCCCGTGAGCGGTGGAACCGGCCCGGGTGAGCCTCGGTGGTGGCCCGAGGATCGGCGCACCGGACCTCGGAGGTCCTCCGCTGCGCTTTTGAAGCCGCCGGTGAACAGGTGGTAGCGGAACGTGCCGGAGCGGCAGGCGCCCGGCCCACGCTCAGCAGTCGAACACCGACCAGCAGAGGTCGTTCCGCAATCGCTGATCGTCGAGTACGAGCTCGCGGATCTCCTCGGGGAGCTGGTCACGCTGCCACCGGCACTCCAGTCGCCCTGCCGCTTCGCCCTCGCCGTCCGGCGCGGCAGCGCGTGCGGCCTTGATCGCATAGGCGGCCGCACCCAGCTCGTGCGCGGCGACGTGTGCGACGACCCCGGCCTGGCCGGCGGCGTACGCGGCATGCCGCGCCGCGCCACGCAGGTCTCGGGCCGCACCCATCGCATGGCCGCCCGCAGCGCGGGCTTGCATCATCTTGACCTCGCCCCGCACCCAGGCGCGGGCGTGCTCGATCGCCTGACGCGGTCGTGGGTCCTCGGGCCGGACCGACTCGAAGAGGCCCAGGACGTGCTCCGCGCACGATGCCGCCCACAGGGCGAGGAGATGGTGATCCGTGTCGGTGAGCGTCCCGCCGCGGCGGATCGTCACGAAGCGAGGATCCCGGACTTTCGGGAGGATCATGGCTGGCACTCCTTCTGCTGGTATCCACTCCACGCCCGAGGGGGCGCACGACTCCCCGCCCGAGGGCGCGCGCGACTCCCCACCCGAGGGCGCGCGCACGACCCGGCTGACACGGCTTCCGGCCCAGGGCGACGTCTCAGGCAACCGCCCATCGGCGAGCGGGCCTCCAGCATCGGCCCCCTCGGCCAGTTTGTCTGTCTATTCGGTCAGGAGCCGGCGTAGGGCGGCGCAGTGCGGACCCGGTGGTCCCACCCCTTCAGCTCGGCCGCCTTCGCCCGGCGACCCGGACAGTCTTCGCGCGCGCTGCCGGCCCCTGGTGACCGGACGCGGGAGGGCCAACTCCCGGTCGCCGTCGCGGGAAGGGCCGCGAGCGGCCCGTCGGCGACCGGGCTGCCGAAATCCCGGTGCGGGGTGCGCCGGCCCCGGCGATACTCGCGGGCATGCTCGACTTCTCCGCTTTCGACACCCGCGGCTACCGCACCGTGGACGTTGCCACCGGATACGGCCAGTGGGTCGGCACCTACGAGGACACCGTCGAGGACGTGATGGACCTCGCGCTGCTGGACGAACTGACCGCTGTGGACTGGGGGCGCCTGGGCCGCGTGGCCGACCTCGGGTGCGGCACGGGACGGACCGGCGCCTGGCTGCGGCAGCGCGGCATGCCGGGCACGCTGGACGGGGTGGACCTGACGCCCGGCATGCTACGGGTGGCCCGCGCCAAGGGCGTGCACGACCGGCTCGTGGAGGGCGACGTGCGGGCCACCGGTCTGGAGTCCCGCGCCTACGACTTGGTGATCTCCTCGCTCATCGACGAACACCTCCCCGACCTGGGCCCCTACTACGCGGAGGCCGGCCGGCTCGCGGCGCCCGGTGGGCACTGCGTCGTCGTCGCCTTCCACCCGCACTTCATCATGGCCTCGGGCATGCCCACCCACTTCACCGACGCCTCGGGTGAACACATCGCCATCAGCACCCACATCCACCTGCTCAGCGACCACGTGACGGCGGGGCTGGGGGCCGGGTGGCGGCTCGTGGAGATGCGTGAGGGTGTCGTCGACGAGCGCTGGCTGGAACGCAAACCCCAGTGGGAGAAGTACCGCAACCACCCGGTCTCGGCAGCCCTGGTGTGGCAGCGGGACGGTGGCGCGTGAGCGAGTCCGCCCCGGGCGCCGCGTGCGCTTGCCTTGGAGCGCGCTCCAAGGCCTAGCGTCAGCGACCGAAAGCGCACACCGCACACACACCACCCACTCCAGCTTCACGGAGGCACCCGTATGACCACCCTCCCCGCCCGCCGGCTCGGCGAACTGACCGTCTCCGGGCAGGGGCTCGGCTGCATGGGCATGAGCCACGGCTACGGCTCGGCCGACGACGAGACGTCGCTCGCCACCCTCCACCACGCCCTCGACCTCGGCGTCACCCTCCTGGACACCTCCGACTTCTACGGCGCGGGCCACAACGAGGAACTCGTCGGCCGGGCCGTCGCGGGCCGCCGCGACGAGGTGGTACTGGCCACCAAGTTCGGCTTCGCCAACAAGCTGGGCGAAGCCACCCTCATCCGGGGTGACGCGGCCTGGGTCCGCCAGGCGTGCGAGGCCTCGCTGCGGCGGCTGGGCACCGACTACATCGACCTCTACTACCAGCACCGCGTCGACCCCCGGGTGCCGATCGAGGAGACCGTCGGCGCCATGGCCGAACTGGTGGCCGAGGGCAAGGTGCGCCATCTCGGGCTCTCCGAAGCGGGCGCGGCCACTCTCAGGCGCGCCCAGGCCGTCCACCCGATCAGTGCCCTGCAGAGCGAGTGGTCGCTGTGGACCCGCGACATCGAGGAGGAGATCGCACCGGTCTGCCGCGAACTGGGCATCGGCCTGGTGCCGTTCTCGCCCCTCGGCCGCGGCTTCCTGACCGGTCGTTACGCCTCCGTCGAGGCCATGGAGGAGACGGACTCGCGGCGGAACATGCCCCGGTTCGCCGACGGCAACTTCGACCGGAACCTGGCGATCGTGCAGCGTCTGACCGAGCTCGCCGCACGGCGCGGGGTCACGGCGGGACAGCTCGCGTTGGCATGGGTGCAGCACCGGGGCGAGGACGTGGTGCCGATCCCCGGCACCCGGCGGCGCACCTACCTGGAGGAGAACATCGAGGCGCTCACCCTCGCCCTCACCGAGGAGGAGCTGGCGGCCATCGAGACGGCCGCACCCCGCGACCAGGTCGCCGGCGCCCGCTACGACGAGAGCAGCCTGTCCTTCGTCAACGGGTGAGACCTCTCACTCGGCCCGCACCGCGCTTGCCCACCTCGCGCCTTGTCTCCCGTAGGGGGACCGCGAGTTGGCCGAGCACAGCAGGGGGGTGCGCCCCGGAGGGGGGCGGGGCGCGGCTCAGCTGTCCGGCAGCACCTGGGCACAGGCCGCGCCCAGCCGCCGGACGCCCTCGACGATGTCGCTCTCGGCCGCCGCGGGCGCGAACGTCACCCTCAGGTGCGGGGCCGGGGACTCCGCGGCGAAGTAGGGGGCGCCGGGCGCGACCGCCACTCCGGCGCGCAGCGCGGCGGCGGTCAGCGTGGCCTCGTCCGTACCGTCCGGCAGCCGCAGCCACAGGTGGTAGCCACCGCGCGGGGCGTGGTCGAGGTGGAGCGCGGGCACCTCGCGGGCCAGTGCGCCCAGCATGATCTCGCGGCGCGTCCGCAATCCGGTGCCCACAGCGCGCAGATGACGGGCCCACGCGGGCGCCCCGACCAGTTCCAGCGCGGCCTCCTGGAGGGGCCGCGGAACGAAGAAGCTGTCGACGACCTGGATGGCGCGCAACCGCTCCTGCACGGGCCCGCGCGCGGCGAGCGCGCCCACCCGCAAGCTGGGCGAGGTCACCTTGGTGAGGGACCGGATGTGGACGACCACGCCGTCCGGGTCCTCGGCGCACAGCGTGGGCGGCAGCGGGCCCGCGTCCTCGTGCGCGAGGTTCCGGGCGAAGTCGTCCTCCACGACGAAGGCGCCCGCCGCGCGCGCCGCCCGGAGCACCTCGCCGCGCCGCCGCGGGCTCAGCACGGCGCCCGTCGGGTTCTGGAACAGCGGCTGGCAGACGAGGGCGCGGGCGCCGCTGGCCCGGAACGCCGCCGCGAGCAGGTCTGGGCGCACACCCTCGGAGTCCACGGGCACCGGAACGGGGCGCAGCCCCGACGCGCGGGCCGCGGCCAGCATGCCGGGGTAGGTGGGCGACTCCACCAGCACGGCGGCTCCCGGGGGTGCCAGGGCCCGCAGCGCGGTGGTGATCGCCGACTGTCCGCCCGCGGTGATCAGGACGTCGCCGGGCGCCACCGTCCCGGCCGCTCCCCCGATCTCCCGGGCGAACCAGCCGCGCAGCTCCTCCAGACCCTCGACCGGCGGCCTTCCCCAGGCGCCGGGGCGCCGGGCCGCGCGGGCGAGCGCGGCGGCCAGCGCCTTCTCGGGCTGGAGGCCGGGCGGCAGGTAACCGCCGTTGAGCTCCAGCACGCCGGGCGGTGGCCTGTCGAGCGTCGCGGTCACACCGCTCGCGTCCACGCTGCGGGGCGCCTGGTCGGCTGAGGCGTCGGCGCTCAGGGCGACCTCCTGCCACGACGTGTCGCCCCGCTGCCCGAACGCCGCCTCCGCGCGCCGCGCCTCGGCCCGGAACACTCCGGCCCCCGGCCTGGTGACGACCAGTCCCTCGGCGGCCAGCACCGCCAGCGCCCGCGAAACGGTCACGGGACTGGCACGGAACCGCTGTACGAGGGACCTGCTGGACGGCAGCTTCTCGCCAGGCGAGTAGCGGTCCAGCTCTCCGCGCAAGGATCCTGCCAGCTCGGCGACGCTGCTACGCTCAGACATGAGAGCACAGAATAGCGCTATCGACGAACCGGGGATAGCGGACCCGGCGTGGACGACCGCCCCCGCACGGGACACCGGCCCGGCGCGGGCAGCAGGGCCTGAGCCGGTCCGGGCAACGGCGACCACCCACCCGGGCGCGGCCGGGCCGTCCCACCCGGGCGCGGCCGGCCCGTCGCACACGGCCGACCGCCCCGGACCGACCGGCGGCACGGAGAGGGCGGGCCGCACCGGGGTCGGCATGGCCGCCCTCGGCGTCGTCTTCTTCTCGCTGACCTTCCCCGCCACCGACTGGTCGCTGCGCGGGTTCGGGCCCTGGACGGCGACCGCGATGCGGATGCTGCTCGCCGGGGTGGTCGCCGGAGCGGCGCTGGGTGTGCGGCGGGTGCCGTTGCCCGCCCGCCGGCACTGGGCGGGGCTCGCGATCGCCGCGTCTGGCGTCGTGATCGGGTTCCCCCTGCTGACGACGCTGGCGTTGCAGACCTCGACGACCTCGCACGCCGCTGTGGTGGTGGGGCTGCTGCCGCTGACCACTGCCGTGTACTCCTCACTGCGTACCGGGGCGCGGCCCTCCCCCGCCTTCTGGGGGGCGTCGCTGGCGGGCGCGGCGGTGGTGGTCGCCTTCGCGCTGTACCAGAGCGGCGGGGCGCCCAGCGTCGGTGACCTCTTCCTGTGCGGGGCGCTGCTGGTCTGTGCCGCCGGATACGCCGAGGGCGGCAAGCTGGCGCGGGAGCTTCCCGCTCTGGAGGTGATCGGCTGGGCGCTGGTGGGCTGCCTGCCACTGGCCGTCGTGGGCAGCGCCCTCGCGCTGGCGTACGAGCCGGTGACGCTGACGGGGCAGGCGGTGGCGGGCCTGGCGTGGAGCGCGCTGGGTTCGCAGTTCCTCGGGCTGCTGTTCTGGTACCGGGCGATGGGTCTCGCCGGGGTCTCCAGGACGAGCCAGGTGCAGCTGGCGCAGCCGCTGCTTACGCTGGTATGGGCGGTGCTGCTGCTCGGCGAGCGCCTGACTCCCGCCGCTCCCGCGGCGGCGCTCGCCGTACTGGTGTGCATCGTGGTCGTACAGCGCACCCGGGCGTGACAACCGCGGGCGCGCCGGCCCCGGAGGGCGAGAAGGAGGCAGATGCCATGCGAGCCAACACAGGCGACGAGCTGCTGATGCACGGGCGGGTCGTGGGACAGCACGACCGGACGGCGAAGATCGTCGAGGTGCTGGGGACGAGGGGCGAGCCCCCGTACCGCGTGCGCTTCGACGACGGCCACGAGGCGGTGGTCTCCCCGGGTCCGGACTCCGTGGTGCAGGAACCGCACGCGCAGCAACAGCGCTGAGCCGGCGGACGTGGACACACGACGCTGAGGCGACACGGCACGGCCGGGTGGCGCGGTGCCCGCACCGGGCGCCGCGCCACACGCGGTCCCGCCGGCTTCCCCGACCACGCAGAGCACACATAGGTGACCTTTCGCACCCGGTCTCCATCCGGCGTTCCCCCACAGGTAACGTCGGGCGGCGAAGCGGCTGCGCCCGGTGCTCCGGCAGCCCGGTGAACGGCCGCTGCGGTCCGTGAAGATCAGCGAAAGGCACGAGGTGACGGAGTCTGTAGCCGGCGTGGAACGCGTCGGAGTGGTGGGCTGTGGCCAGATGGGTGCGGGCATCGCGGAGGTGTGCGCGCGGTCCGGGCTCGACGTGCTGGTCGCGGAGACGACCGGCGAGGCGCTGGAGATCGGCCGTACCCGGCTGGTCAACTCCCTCGGGAAGGCGGCGGACCGGGGGAAGATGAGCCGTCAGGAGTGCGACGAGGCGCTGGAGCGGCTGACCTTCACCACGGATCTGGGCGACTTCGCCGACCGTGACCTCGTCATCGAGGCCGTCATCGAGAACGAGCAGGTCAAGACCGAGATCTTCCAGGTGCTCGACCAGGTGGTGACCAGCCCGGAGGCGATCCTGGCGTCGAACACCTCCTCGATCCCGCTGGTGAAGCTCGCCGTCGCGACCTCCCGGCCCGACCAGGTCATCGGCATCCACTTCTTCAACCCGGCCCCGATACAGCGGCTGGTGGAGCTGATTCCGGCGCTGACGACCGGCGAGGAGACCATCAAGCGCGCCGAGGCCGTCGTCGGCCGGACCCTGGGCAAGCACACCATCCGCGCGCAGGACCGGTCAGGATTCGTCGTCAACGCGCTGCTGATCCCCTATCTGCTCTCCGCCATCCGGATGTTCGAGTCCGGCATCGCCAGCCGCGAGGACATCGACAACGGCATGGAGCTGGGCTGCGCCCACCCCATGGGTCCCCTCAAGCTCGCGGACCTCATCGGTCTCGACACCGTCGCCTCGGTCGCCGACTCGATGTACGCGGAGTTCAAGGAGCCCCTGTACGCCGCTCCCCCGCTGCTCCAGCGGATGGTCGACGCGGGCCGCCTGGGCCGCAAGGCGGGCGCCGGCTTCTACGCCTACTCCTGAGCGCCCCCACGTAAGGCCTGCCCCGGGCCCGGCGGAACGCGGACGCCCAGGGCAGGCGGTGTGCGGCAGGCGGCAGGCGGCAGGCGGCAGGCGGTGGACGCCGGGCGGCGGGCGCGCCGCCGCGGCCGGTTCACACCGCGGGCGTGTCGGCCGTCGGCTCGTCCCCCGAATCGGGGTCGTTCCCGGAATCGGGGTCGTTCCCGTCCTTCGCCTTGGCAGCGGTGTCGTCCGGCGTGGCTCCGGGCGCCGCCTTCGAGGTCTCGTCGGGCAGCGCGGCGGGCTCCGGCTCGACCGGTCCCGAGCCGAGCGCCGCACCGGCCTCGGCCGCCTCACGCACCCCCGCCACGGGCGGCACGCCCGATCCCGCACCCGGCGGCGCCCCCGCCCCCCCCCCCCCCCCCCCCCCCCCCCCCCCCCCCCCCCCCCCCCCCCCCCCCCCCCCCCCCCCCCCCCCCCCCCCCCCCCCCGTCCTTCGCCTTGGCAGCGGTGTCGTCCGGCGT
>NZ_JASKYT010000195.1:0-16285 GCF_041028275.1 Streptomyces sp. PU-14G | reverse complement strand
CTCCTCCTGCACGCCCGGCGCACCCGCGACACCGGCATGGCCGAGGCCGCGGTCGGCGTGCTGGACCACATAGCGGAAAACCTCGCGCCCGGCGGCACGTTCTGGGGCCAGTGGGGAGCGCGCGGCGGCTGGAGCGCCGGCTGGGCACCCGTCGGCGTGCTGGACCACATAGCGGAAAACCTCGCGCCCGGCGGCACGTTCTGGGGCCAGTGGGGAGCGCGCGGCGGCTGGAGCGCCGGCTGGACACCCGAACCGCACCGGCTGCACTCCCGCACCCTGGGCGACGCCACCCTCTTCCTGCTGCGGGCGCTCGTCGCCGAGCGCGCCCGCGGCCACGACCACCCCGGCTGGGAGCGGGCCGTGCGCTCCAACCTCGCCGCCGCCCACGACGGGCGGCGGTCCCACGACGGGCGGCTGGCCGCCGCCCACCACAGCGACACCGGCGCTCCGCTGACCTACGAGGGCAGCGCCGGACTGGCGTGGATCGCGCCGCTGACCGAGGCCGCCGCCGCGCTCGGCGAGCCGGAGTGGCTGGCTGCGGCGCGCCACGCCGGAAGCGCCTTCGCGGCCGACCTGCGCGCCGAGTTCCTGTGCGGCGCCCCCGAGGACGTCTCCCTGGCCCCCACCTCGGAGGACGGGTACAACGCCGTCATCGCCTACACGCTGCTGCACGAGGCGGACCCGGGCGACCCGCGCTGGCTGGAGCTGGCCCGCCGGGCCGCCGACTGGACGCTGACCTTCCGCTACAGCTACGACGTCACCTTCGCACCGCACACCCTGCTCGGCGCCTACGGCTTCCGCACCCGCGGCGGCGACCAGGCATCCCCCTCCAACCAGCACCTGCACTCCTTCGGGCTGATCTGCCTGCCCGAGTGGGTGCGGCTGGCCCATCACCTGAACGATCCCCACTACCTGACCACCGCGCGGGAGAACCTCGACTGCTTCCGCCAGTTCGTGGCCCGCACCGACGGCGACTTCAACGCCTACCGGGGCATGGTCAGCGAACGCTTCTACCAGACCGAGTGCTTCCAGGCGAAGGGCATGCTGCTGACCCTCTCGCACGCCTGGTCGGCGGGCGTCCTGCTCTACGCCTGCGAACAAGCCCGCGACCTGCCCGAGTTCGAGGAGCTGCGATGACCGGCGACGACCTGTCCGAGACCGAGAAGACCTCGCGCGGCGCGCTGCGCTTCCCGCCCGGCTTCCGCTGGGGCGCCGCCACCTCCGCCTACCAGGTGGAGGGAGCCGTGGAGGCCGACGGGCGCGGCCCCTCCGTCTGGGACCGGTTCTGCCGCGTCCCCGGCGCGGTCGACAACGGCGACACCGGCGACGAGGCGGCCGACCACTACCACCGCGTCGAGACGGACCTGGAGCTGATGTCCGCGCTCCACCTCAACGCCTACCGCTTCTCCCTGGCCTGGCCGCGCATCCTCCCCGAGGGCAGTGGCCGCGTCGAACCGCGCGGCCTGGCCCACTACGACCGCCTCCTCGACGGCCTTCTGGAGCGCGGCATCGACCCGCTGGTCACCCTCTACCACTGGGACCTGCCGCAGGCACTCCAGGACCAGGGCGGCTGGCGGTCCCGGCAGACGGCGGAACGCTTCGCCGAGTACGCCGCCGTCTGCTTCGAGAAGTTCGGCGACCGGGTACGCGACTGGGTCACCGTCAACGAGCCGTGGATCGTGGGCGTCCTCGGCCACCAGCTCGGCCTCCACGCCCCCGGCGAGAAGGACCTGGCGGCCAGCGTCCGCGTCATGCACCACCTGCTGCTGGGCCACGGCCTCGCCGCGCAGGCACTGCGCGCGGCAGGGCGCCCTGACTCCCGCGCCGGAATCGCCTACAGCCTCTTTCCGCACACCCCGCTCGACCCCCGCAGCGAGGCCGACGAGACGGCCTCGCGCGCCTCCGACGGCTACGTCAACCGCTGGTTCCTCGACCCGGCGCACGGCCGCGGCTACCCGGACGACATGCGCCGGCACTGGGAGCGGGTCACCGGGCCGCTCGACTTCGTGCACGACGGCGACCTGGCGCTGATCGGCTCCGGCAGCGACTTCATCGGCGTCAACTACTACACCCGCCGCATCGTTTCGGCGCGCCACGGCGACGGACCGTGGCCGTGGAAGGTCGAGCCGGGCCGCGCGGACGTGGAGCGCACCGACACCGGCTGGGAGGTCGTCCCCGACGACCTGTGCCGCCTGCTGCTGCGCCTGCACCGCGACTACCCCGGCACGCCCCTGCTCGTCACCGAGAACGGGGCGGTCTACAACGACGAACCCGACGCGGACGGCCGGGTCGGGGACGCGCGGCGCACCGCCTTCCTGCGGGCCCACCTGGACGCCGTACACCGCGCCCGGGAGGCGGGGGCGCCGGTGGAGGGGTACTACCACTGGTCCCTCGTCGACAACTTCGAATGGGCGATGGGCTACCGGCCCCGCTTCGGGCTCGCCCACCTCGACCGGACGACACAGACCCGTACCCTCAAGGACAGCGGCCACTGGTACGCGCGCGTCGCCGCCACCGGCACCGTGCCCGCACGGGACGTGCCGGACGGGTCGGACGGGCCGGATGGGTCGGGTGGGTCGGCTGCGCTGGATGTGCCGGGCGCCTCGGGTGTGCCGGCCGCCCCGGGCGTGTCGGCCGCGCCGGACGTGCCGTGAGCGGCGGCGGGCTGCGGCTGGCCGGCAGGGAGCTGCCCGTCCTCTTCGACGTGGACGTGGCGGTGATCGGCGGCACCCTGACAGGTGTGGCGGCAGCCGTCGGACTGGCCGCCGCGGGCCGGCGGGTCGTGGTGCTGGAACACGGCTACATGCTGGGGAGCGACCTGACGGCCGCCAACCGCCCGTGGCTGACCACACCCGAAGACGGCGCCCCACCGCCCCCGCTGCTCGCCGGGCTGCTGCCAGCGGACGCGGCACCCGGCAGGCATCTCCCGCTCCGCCCGACCGCCTGGAAGCTCCACCTGGAGGAGGCGCTGACGGCCGCGGGCGGCCAGGTGCTGTACGGCGTCGATCCGCTGGCGCTCCACCACGCGGCGGCAGGCGAACCGCGCGGGGTGGTGATCGCGGGGAAGTCCGGGCGGCAACTGGTGCGCTGCCGGCTCCTGCTGGACGCCACCGGCAGCCACCCGGTGGTACACGGCCACGGACGGCGAGTGGGCGGGGCGAGCCGGGGAGGCGTCTGGTCCGTGGAGTTCGACCAGGTGGCGGGGGAGGCGGCGCGGCTGGTCCGGCACCCGTCGGCCGCCGGGGCGCGGTTCGTGGCCGGCTGCCGGGGAGAAGGCCATCTCTACGCGCTGCTCGCCACCGCAGGAGACCGGTGGTCCGCGCTGCGTGCGGCCGGGGCCCTGCTGCGCGGACACCCGGCCTTCCGGCACGCCGTCCTGGGTGCGCTCGGCACCCGTCCACTGGCTGCCCGTGCCGCTCCGCGGCCCCTCCGCCCCGAGCCCGTACGTCCCGGGGTGTGGTGTGCGCTCGCCCCGCCGCCCGCCACGGCTGTCGATACTCCGCTGCTGGACCCGTTCGCGGCCGTCACGCACGGCATGGACCTCGCCCGCGCCATGAACGCGGCCCGCGCCACGAGCGCCGCCTCCGCAGCGAGTGCCGCCCCCGCCGCCTCGCCACCGTGTGCCCTCGCCGAACCGGTCTCCCTCCCGTGTCCGTCGCCGGCCACGCTGCGGACGGGGGAGCAGGACGCCCCGCAGCGTGGCCGCAGGTATCCGCGCGAGCGGGTGGCGGAAGTGGGGATACCGCTCGGCGGCACGGTGGACGTCCTGGTGGTGGGCGGCGGTCCCAGCGGCGCCTCCGCCGCCTGGACGGCGGCGGAGGAGGGCGCCCGCGTCGCGCTGGTGGAGGCCGGTCCCGGGCCGGGAGGTGCGGGCACCTACGGCGGAGTGCCCAGCTACTGGTTCGGCCGCAGGGAGGGCTGGGCGGCGCGGCTGCGCCAGCAGGTGCACCGGACCCACCGCGCGCTGGGCCTGCGCGGCGGTGTGGGCCGCTGGGCCGTCGAGGCCAAGGCGCTCGCCCTCCACGAGGCCCTGTACCGAGCGGGTGCGCACAGCGTGTACGGCGCCCGGGCGTGCGCGGTGCTGTGCGAGGGGAGCCGGGTCGTCGGCGCTGTCTTCGCCGGGGAGCGGGGGCCGTTCGCCGTGCGGGCACGCGTCGTGGTCGACGCGACGGGTGACGCCGACCTGGCCGCGTGGGCCGGCGCGCCCTGCGCGTACGGCGCCGGGGCGACGCACACCGCCATGTGGTCGTCGCTGGGCCGGATCGAGGCACCGGGCGTGTCCCGCAACGACTTCGGCGGCCTCGCCGACGCCACCAACGTCGTCGACGTGACCCGCGCGGTGCTCGCCGCACGCCGCCGTGGCCGCCGGATGCACGATCACGCCCCGGCGCCCGCGGGCCGCGAGTCCCGCCATCTGCGCGGCCAGGCGGTACTCACCCTCACCGACCAGCTCACGGGGCGCCGCTGGCCCGACGTGGTGAGCGTGCACTTCTCCAACCACGACCTCAAGGGCAAGGGCGAGGCACTGTGGCCCCAACTCGGCCTGATCCCGCCGAACCTGCTGGTCCAAGTGCCCTACCGCGCCCTGCTCCCACGCGGCGTGACGGGCCTGCTCGTGGCGGGCAAGGCGCTGTCGGCCACGCACGACGCCCTGCCGGCGCTGCGGATGCAGGCCGACATGGAGAACCTCGGCCACGTGGCGGGCCTGGCCGCCGCCCGCTGCGCCGCCGGCCGGGTGGCGCCTGACGAGCTTCCCGTCGCCGGCCTCCAGACGGAGCTGGTCCGCCGCGGCCGGCTGCCCGCGCAGGCCCTGGACGCGACGCCACCCGACGACGCCGCCCGGGACACGGCGGAGCTGATCCGCGAACTGGCGTCCCACGCGCCCCTGTACACCTACGCCGACATGGGACGCCGCGAGGTCTTCCACGGGCGGATACCGTTCGTCCTGCTGGCACTCGACACCCGCGCCGGCACCACCAGCGCCCTGGCCGAGGCCCTCGCGCGGGAGCCCGCGGTTCGGGTGCGGCTGCTGCTGGCCCAACTGCTGGCGCTGCGCGGCCGTCCGGAGGGCGCCAAGGAGCTGCTGACCCACCTGGCGGGCCGGCTCGCCGGAGACGTGCTGCCCCCGCGCACCTCCCGCATCCGCGAGGCACAGCTGCCGCCGGACCAGTCGGCGATGCCCGACGAGGTCTATCTGCTGCACACCCTGGCCTTCGCCCGTGCGCCGGGCGTGCTCGCCCTCTGGCGGCGCGTCGCGGAGCTGGTGGACGCGGACGAGGAGGCCTTCCGCGACCCGGTGAGGTCCCCGTTCGCGTGGGTGGACGCGGTCTGCGCGGGTGCGGAGCGGCTGGGTGACCCGGCGGCGGTGCCCCTTCTGGAGGCGCTGCACGGCCGGCCGGCCCTGCGCGGCCAGCAGCGCAGCGGCCCCCTGGTGGAGCCGGACGACGTGCAGGAGAGGCGCGCGCTGCTGGAGTTGGGCCTCGGCCGGGCCATGGCGGCCTGCGGCGCCGGCGACGGCTACCGCGTCCTCATCCGCTATCTGACGGACAACCGCGCCCTGCTGGCCGAACAGGCCCACACCCGTCTGACCGCCCTGACCGGAGCCGACCTGGGCAAGGACCCCGCAGCGTGGGCGGCCCACCTGGCCGCCCACCCCCCGACGTCCGCGCCACCGGGACCCGGCTGGGACCCGCACACGGCTGACCTGCCGCGCCGCATGGCCGCAGCCCGACGGCAGCACGCGTGACCCTGTGCCGCCCGGGGCGTCACAGCACGCGGTGCAGCCAGCCGTGCGTGTCCTCGGCGCGGCCGTACTGGATGTCCAGCACCCGCGTGCGCAGGGCCGCCGTCTGCTTGCCGGGTTCGCCGTCGCCGACGGTGAACGCGTAACCGTCGCCCTTGAAGCCGACGACCGGGGTGACCACGGCGGCCGTGCCCGCGGCGAACACCTCGGTGACGGTGCCGTCGGCGGCGCCCGCGCGCAGCTCCTCGATGGTGACCGCGCGCTCCTGGCAGGTGAGCCCGGTCTCGGCCGCCAGCGTGAGGAGGGTGTCGCGGGTGACACCTTCGAGGATCGTGCCCAGCGGCGGGGTGATCAGGCGGCCGTCCGCGGTGATCAGGCACAGGTTCATGGTGCCCGACTCCTCCAGGTTGCCCTCGCCCGCGCTGTCGAGATACAGCACCTGGTCGCAGCCGTGCTCCTCGGCCTCCAACTGGGCGGCCAGCCCGCCCGCGTAGTTGCCGCCGCACTTGGCGGCGCCCGTACCGCCCCTGGCCGCCCGGGAGTAGGTGCTGGTCACCCACAGGGTGACGCCGGTGAGGCCGCTCGGGAAGTACGGGCCGGCGGGGCTCGCGATCACGGAGAAGACGATCCGTGTGGCGGGCCGCACGCCGAGGAAGGCCTCGGAGGCGAACATGAACGGACGCAGGTAGAGGCTCTCCTCGTTGCCCGGCACCGGGACCCACGGTTCGTCGGCGCGGACCAGCGCTTCCACCCCCGCGAGGAAGTCCTCCTCGGGGAGCTGCGGCAGAGCCATCCGCCGCGCGGAGCGGGCGAAGCGTGCCGCGTTCGCCTCCGGCCGGAAGAGCCAGACGCTGCCGTCGGCGTGCCGGTAGGCCTTCAGCCCCTCGAAGATCTCCTGCGCGTAGTGCAGCACAGCGGCGCTGGGATGGAGGGAGAAGGGCTCCAGCGGGCCGACACGGTGGTCGTGCCAGCCGCGGTCCGTGGTCCAGGCGGCGGTGGACATGTGGTCGGTGAAGTACCGGCCGAATCCCGGTGCCGCGAGGATGCGTTCGCGATCCGCCGCCGGAGTCGGACTCTCCGTCGGGGTCAGTGGGTAGTTCGAGGCCACGGCCAACTCCTCACGCCGTTGCGGCGGTCACGGCGGCGGGGGCCGCCGGTGTGCGGATGTGCGGACGCCGCGCACCGGCGTCAGAGGAGATGTTAATGACCGTTAAGCGGTACGTCACCGCGGGTGGGCGCGGATGCGGTACCGGGGGCGGCGGGCCCCGCCTGCCCGGCGTCCACCCCGACGTCGAGGAACAGCTTTGAAGGGGCGCGGGGAACTGCGCGACAAGCCACGCCCGCCCGCGGCCCGCACGCTGCCGGCAGTGGCACCCCCTTCCCGGACCAAGGCCCGCAGGACGAGCCCCCACCGCACCACCTCGGCGCCCGGTCGCCGTGAGCCGGTGAGCCCGGTGAGAGCATGGCGGCGTGGACAGGAGGGCCGAGTCGTGGTTGCAGCTGCTGCTGGAGGACGCGGAGCCGACGGCGTACGAAGCGCTGCGGCAGCGGCGGCTGGCGGCGGCCACCCAGGAGGCCGAACGGGAACGGGTCGCCGCCGAGGCGCTACGCGCCGAGCGGCTCCGCTCCCGGCTGCGCGAACGCCAGCAGCGGGCACGGGAACAGGCGGCGCTGGGTGATCTCGCGCTGCGGCTGACCGGCACGCACGAACGTGGGGCGCTCCTCCAGGAGAGCGTCGCCCAGGCGCGGCGCCTGCTCGACGTGGACGTCGCCTACCTCGCGCTGTCCGGTGCGGACGGGACGATGACCATCGAGGTGACCGACGGTTCCACAGGGCCGCGGCTGCGCGGCATCGTACTGGAGCCCAGCAGCGGGCTCGCCGGACGCGTGGTCGAGCGCGGCGAGCCGGTGCAGAGCACGGACTACCTCGACGACACCGGACTGACCCACGCGCCGGGCGTGGACGACGTGGCCCGCGCCGAGCGGCTGCGCACCATTCTGGGAGCGCCCCTGCGGCTGCGCGGTGAGACGCTCGGCGTCCTGATGGTCGCCCAGCGCCGGGTGCGGTCCTTCACGGGACAGGAGACCTCCCTGCTGTCCTCGTTGGCCGCCTACGCCGCCGTCGCGATCGACAACGCCCGCCTCATCGAGCGGCTGCGCGACCACGTCACCACCGTCGACCGCGCGGTCGCCCTGCACGAGGACCTGCTGCGGGCCGCGCTGCGCGGCGGGGGAGTGGACGAGGTGGTCACCGGCCTCTCCCGGGTGGTCGAGGGCACGGTCAGCTTCGAGGACGAGGCGGGCCGCACCGTGGCCACCGCCCGGGACGGCGCGGCGGTATCCGGCGGAACCGGCCGCTGCACCCGCACGGTGCCCGTCTCCTCCTCCGCAGTGCGCTTCGGCACTCTGCGCGTCAGCACGAGCACACCGCTGGAGGAGGAATCCCACCGGCTGCTGGAGCGCGCCGCCATGACGATCGCCCTGGTGGTCGCCGCCGAGCGCGCCGCCACCGACGCCGAACGCCGCTCCGCCGCCGAACTGCTCGAACAACTGGTCGCCGGGGAGGTCGAGGACACCCCCGCCTTCGAACGCCGCGCCCGTACCCGTGGCCTCGACCTCGCCCGCAGCCACACCGTGGCCGTCGCCGACCCCCGCAGCGCGCCCGCCCTGGCCCGGCTGGCAGCCCGCGACGGCGGGCTGAGCGGCGTGGTGCTCGGCCGCGCCGTCGGCGTCCTGAGAACCCGCCCCGACGAGCTGCGTGACCAGCTGACCGGCGCCACCGCCGGACTCGGCGGCCCCGCACACGGCGTCGCGGGGCTCGCCGCCGCCCACCGGGACGCCACCGCCTGCCTGACCGTCCTCCACGCCCTCGACCGCGCCGACGTCCGCGCGGCACCCGCCGACCTGGGCCCCTACCGCTACCTGCTCAGCGCCTCGGGCCGGGCCGACGCGCAGCGCTTCGTCCGCGCCACCATCGGCCCCCTCCTCGACCACGACGCGCGGCACCGCACCGACCTGACCGGCACCGCCGACGCCTTCCTCACCCAAGGCCGCCGCCACACCGCCACAGCCGCCGCCCTCACCATCCACCCCAACACCCTCTACCAGCGCCTGGAGCGCATCGCCGAACAGCTCGGCGAGACCTGGCGGCACGGCGACCGGGCCCTCGACACCCACCTGGCGCTCCGGCTGCACCGCCTCTCCCGAACCCTGGGGGAACCACCCACCTGAGCGGGCCCGTACTGGAGAAAGTCCCCATGGTCACCGGCCCGCCACGGCACTAGCGTCCACGGGTGTGGACACCGCACTCGACGCGCTCACCGCCGCACTGCCGAACAGCGCACTCGTCACCGACCCCGACGTCCTGGCCACCCTGGCCGCCGACGACGCCGAGTGGGCCCCGGCGGGAAAACCCCTGGCCGCACTGCGTGCGCACTCCACCGCCGAGGTGCAGGCCGCCGTACGCGTCTGCGCCGACCGGCGGATACCGGTCGTCACCCGGGGCGCGGGTACCGGCCTCTCCGGCGGTGCCAACGCCAGCGACGGCTGCCTCGTGGTGGACCTGTCCCGGATGAACCGCGTCCTGGAGATCGACGCGGAGAACCTGCTGGCCGTTGTCCAGCCCGGGGTGGTCAACAACGATCTCAAGGCCGCCGTCGCCGAGCACGGGCTGTGGTACCCGCCGGACCCGGCCAGCGCACCCTGGTCCACCATCGGCGGCAACGTCGCCACCAACGCGGGCGGCCTGTGCTGCCTCAAGTACGGCGTGACCCGCGACTACGTCCTGGGCCTCGAAGCCGTCATGGGCGGCCCGGCCGGTGCGTACGGCACCGCCGTACGGTTCGGCCGCCGCACCGCCAAGGGGGTCAGCGGCTACGACCTGACCGGGCTGTTCACCGGCTCCGAAGGCACCTTCGGCGTCATCACCGAGATCACCCTGCGGTTGCGCCGGGCGCCCACCGGCACCCCCCACACCGTCGTCGGCGCCTTCGACGACCTGGTCTCGGCCGGGCAGGCGGTGGCCCTGTGCACCCGCCGGGGACTCCAGCCCGCCGCACTCGAACTCCTCGACCGCGCCTGCATGACGGCGGTCGAGGAGTGGAAGCACCTCGGCATCGAGGCGGACGCCGCCGCCCTGCTGCTGGCCCGGGTCGACTCCCCTGGCCAGGCAGGCGAGGAGGAGGCCGCTGCGGTGGCCGACGCCTTCACCCGGAGCGGCGCCCTGTGGGCGGAGCGCTCCACCGACCCCACCGAGGCCGAGGCGCTGTTCGAGGTGCGTCGGCTCGCCTACCCCGCGCTGGAGAGGCTCGGCCCCGTCCTCACCGAGGACATCTGCGTCCCGCGCTCCGCCGTCCCCGAGATGCTGGCCCGCACCGAGGCCACAGCCCGTCGGCACGGCGTACGTATCGCCACCATCGCGCACGCGGGGGACGGCAACCTGCACCCGCTGCTGATCACCCCGCCCGGCGACGACGCGGCCCGCGAAGCCGCCCAGACCGCCTTCGAGGAACTGCTCACCGACGCCGTCGCGCTCGGCGGCACCGTCACCGGGGAACACGGCGTCGGACTGCTCAAGCGCGACGGCATGACCAGGGAACTCGGCCCCGAGGTCTGTGCGGTGCAGCACGCCGTCAAGGACGCGCTCGACCCCCTCGGTCTGTTCAACCCGGGGAAGGTCGTGGGCACCGCCCGCTGACGGTCGCCCGGCCCGGGCAGAGCGATTCCTTCCGGCTCACGACACCGTGCCGTTTCCGCTCACGGCGCGGTGCCGGTTCCCGCTCCGAGCGCGGTGCCGGTCCCCGCTCAGGGCGCGGTGCCGGTTCCTGCTCAGGGCGCCGTGCCGTCCCGGCGGATCGGGCCCCACCTGCCCGGCTGACGTGTGACGATGTCGTTCGCCTCCGCGATGACCTGTCCGGCGATCCAGCCGAGGGGGCAGACATGGCGCACCAACGGCTCGTTGTCCGGCCCGCGCCCCAACTCCTCGCCGGTCAGCACCCACGGACGCGTGCGAGCGTCCCTGACGCGGGGCAGATGCGAATAGTCGTACAGGCGCCGGGCCACCCACACCCGCACCGGGCGGCCGGCCCACCACTCCTCCACGTCCAGCGGACTGGCGGACAGCCCCGGCATGGCGGCTCCCGTCAGATCGTCCATGCTCGATCCCCGCTGCAGATCCACCGCAGGCCCGCGTGACCAGCGTACGAAGAGCTGACCGCGCTGCGTGACGAGATCGCTGAGGGCGTCCAGCGAGGAGAAGACCGGCATGGACCACCTCTCCGTCACCGTGTCCCTCCACTTCTCGACACTCGGGCCACCGCCCTGCTCCCTTCCACCCCACGACTGACGACGCCCGAGTTCCCTGCCCTCCCCACCCGTAACGCGTCGAGCGGGTGGGAGGGTGCTCCTCCCACCCGCTCGGGGTGTCGCATGCGCTGCGTGGGCGTGTGTGTGGTGTCGGCTGGGTTGCCTTTTGCTCAGTAGGCGGAGTCGACGTTGTCCATGGAGCCGTAGCGGTCGGCTGCGTAGTTGCAGGCGGCGACGATGTTGGCCACGGGGTCGGTGAGTTTGTCGGGGGTGCCCTTGACGTGGTACTGGTCGAAGGTGGGCTGGATCACCTGGAGCAGGCCCCTGGAGGGGGTGCCCTTCTGGGCGTTGACGTCCCAGTTGTTGACCGSGTTGGGGTCGCCGGCGGACTCGCRGATGATGTTGCGCTTGATGCCCGCGKAGGAGCCGGGGATGTCGTGCTTGTCCATGATGGCCTTGGCCTCGCGGATCCAGCCGTCCAGGTTGTCCGGGTAGGACGTGCCGCCCTCGCCCTCGTCCTTCTTCTCGCCGGCCTTGTCGGCCTCGTCGGCCTTCTTGTCGTCCTTGGCCGTCTTCTTGTCGTCCTTGTCGGTGGCCTGGGCGGCGGCGTGGGTGGCGGGCTTGGTCTCGGGCCCGGTGGCGGCGTGGGCGGTGCCGCCCAGGGCGGTGGTGGCGATACCGGCGGCACCCAGGACGGTCAGGCCGGTGGTCAGCTTGGTGGTGCGCAGAGCAGTACGCATGCGAGCGGATGCCTTTCGAGGGGGGACACATCCGGCCGCGCCTCCGGGCGGTGTGCCCGGCTCTCGTCGCGACCTGGGCCCCACCCTGCGGACCGGCTCCCCACCCCGACAACAATGTGACCTACTAYCCCGCTTCGTCCCCTTCGCCCAGCCCCGCAGGCCACTCCACTGCCACCTCCTCGATCCCGGCAAATCGGACATCCGAAAGTGCTTCGTATGTGATCTGGCCCCTATGGGTGCCCTCACACGCGGCCCCCGCCGCCCTCACCCACAGCTCGCAGACCCCTCACACACCGTCGGCGGTATTCAGCCCTGAACGGCCAGTTCCAGCTCGGCCGTCAGGCGGATGTCGGCCGCGCTGCGCCCCGCCGCGAAAGTGGCGGGCCCTGGCTGGGGCCGCCAGGTCAGCGTCGTGTCGTCCCAGGCCTGCACCGCGCGCAGCGGGACCGTCAGCCTGGCCTCCGCCGAGGCGCCGGCGGCGGCCTGCACGACGGCGAACGCGGCGAGTCTGCGGTCGGCACCGTCGGGCCCGAGGTAGAGCTGGACGACCTCGCGTCCGGGGCGGGAGCCGCTGTTGCGGACGCGGACGACCACGTCGGCGACGGGTGCGTACGGGTCGTCACCCGGCGTGGCGGGGCCGCGTCCGGTGATGTTCAGGGACTCGTACTCCCACGTGGTGTAGCCGAGACCGTGGCCGAACCAGTAGGCGGGCTGCGGCCCCTCGGCCCGCCGCCAGGCGCGGTAGCCGATGCGGGGGCCCTCGGCGTACGGAAGCTGCCCGTCGGGGCCGGGGACGACCTGGCGGACGGGCAGGTCGTCCTCCGCGTCGGGCCAGGTGGTCGGCAGCCTGCCGCCGGGTTCCGCCGCGCCGAGCAGCACGTCGGCGAGCGCGTCACCGCCCGCCTGGCCAGGGAACCAGCACAGCAGTACGGCGGCGACGTCGTGACGCCAGGGCATCAGCACGGGCGCCCCGGCGTTGACCACGACGACGGTGCGGGGGTTGGCCTCGGCGACGCGGGCGACCAGATCGTCCTGACGGCCCGGAAGCGCCAGGGTGTCGCGGTCGACGCCCTCGCTCTCCGACTCGTCCGTGGTGCCGACGAAGACGAGTGCGGTGTCGGCGGACGCCGCCTCCCGTACGGCCCGGTCGATCAGCTCGTCCTCGGGCACGGCGGGGGCGCCATAGCCGAGCGCGAAGGAGATCAGTCCGAACAGGCCGCCGACGCCGTGGGAGGAGACCGAGTGGACCAGCCGCACGGGGACTCTCGCCCCGGCCTCCGCGTCGAGGAGGAAGACCCGCTGCGGAGGGTTGAGGAACGCTGCCGCCGGGTCCTCGCTCTCGGGCTGGAGCTCCCCGTCGTAGAGCACCCGCTCCCCCGCCTCCAGCCGGAAGTGGCCGACGCCGCTGACGGCCAGCCGGTGCGTGCCGCTCCACGCCGGGGTGAAGGTGCCCGTCAGCTCGACGCGGCTCAGGTCGGAGAAGGAGGCACCGCCGGGCAGGCCGCCCATCCAGCGGACGCTCCCGTCCCGCTGGTCGGCGCGGGCGAGCTCGGCGTCGTCCAGGCCGTGCAGGACGGCCGTCAGCCGGAAGCCGTCGGCGTGGGTCGCGGGTCCGAGACGCGTGCGGGGGTCGGGCCCGGGTTCGTAGACGAGCTCAGTCCCGTCAGGGAGCGCGGCGCGGAGCGCGTCCAGCGGGGTGCTGACCCGTGCGGGGAAGACCTGCGAGCTGCCCCCGCCGCCGAACCGGGGCACGGAGGCGTGCAGGCCGCTGACCGCGATCCGGCGGCCGGGCGGGGCGTCGCCGGCACCGGGGGCGGCACCGGCTCCGGCACCGGCATCGGGGGCGGCATCGGGGGCGGCGGTGCCCTCGGCGAGCGGCAGCGCGGCGCCCTGGTTGCGCAGCAGGACGAAGGAGCGGGTGGCCAGGTCACGCACGGTGGCGGGCCCGTCCAGTGGGGCGGGCAGCGCTTCGGCGGGGACGGCGGGCGGGACGTCACCGAGGACGCCGACGCGTGCGGCCAGCAGCAGCACCCGCCGGGCGAGGGCGTCGACCGTCTCTTCGGCCACCCTGCCCTCGCGGACGGCGGCGACCAGGTGCTCGCCGTAGACGGTGTCAGGGCCGGGCATGGCCAGGTCGAGGCCGCCGAGGGCGCAGCCGACGGTGGAGCGGGCTCCGGTCCAGTCGGAGACCAGGACGCCGTCGAAGCCCCACTCGCCGCGCAGCACACCGCCCACGAGCACGTCGTGTTCGCTCATGGTCACGCCGTTGACGCTGTTGTAGGCGGCCATGAGGGCCCAAGGCCTGGCCGTACGCACCACTCGTTCGAAGGGCGCGAGGTACAGCTCCCGCAGGGTGCGGCCGTCGGCGCGCACGTCCACCGTGTAGCGGTCGGTCTCGGCGTCGTTGGCCACGTAGTGCTTGGGAGTGGCGCCGACCCCGCCCTCCTGGACGCCCGCGACCAGTGCGGCGCCCAGCACGCCGGTCAGTTCCGGGTCCTCGGAGTACGCCTCGAAGTGGCGACCGCCGTACGGGGTGCGGTGCAGGTTGATGGTGGGTGCCAGCACGACGTGGGCTCCCTTGCGGCGGGCCTCCTGCGCCAGCAGCCGCCCTGCGGACCGGGCGGCCTCGGTGTCCCAGGTGGCGCCGACGGCCGTGGGTGAGGGCAGGGCCACGCTGGGGTCCTCGGGGGTCCAGCCCTCGCCCCGCACCCCGGCCGGGCCGTCGGAGAAGACGAGGCGGCCGAAGCCGGCCTCCGCCCGGGCCGCCGCGGGGTCGAGCGACCACATGTCGGTACCGCCGAGGAGCGCCACCTTGGCGGCCAGGTCCAGCCGGGCGAGCGCGGCCTCCACGGCGGCGCGCGTCTGGTCGGGCCTTGGGGAACCATTCGGGGAACCGGGGTTCTTGCTACTCACAGCCACTCACACCGCTCATGTCGCTCGCACCGCTCATGTCGCTCACATCGCTCACGTCGCTCACTGGCTGTGTTCAGCCTCTCAGATCCGGTCCCACCGGGCCCCGTGAAAGCCGTCGAAGGCCGCAGGCGCCGCCTCGTGCGGGCGCGGACACGGGAGCACCGAGGCCCGCGACGACAACGAGAATCATGAAGAAACCGCAGGTCAGAGGGGTCTTAACGGTATTGACAACGGTCACCGATGCAACCTTTGCACCTTTTGGCGCTGTGGGTTTCACTTCAGGCAGCCGGAGCCACGCGAGCGGCATGCCGATGGGGAGGATCGACGGTGAGCGGGAGTCACGAGCACGGGCACGGAACGACCGGCCGCAAGGAGCCAGGGCAGCAGCAGTCGACCGACGGGCAGCACGGGCAGCACGGTCACGGGCAGGACGGCCACGGGCAGCACGGCCACGCCGGACACACGCACGGTGTCTCGGCCGGGGCCGACAGCCGCTGGCTGTCGTTGGCGCTCGCCCTCATCTGCGTCTTCATCGTCGTCGAGACGGCCGTCGCCGTACTGGCCGGCTCGCTGGCCCTGCTGTCGGACGCGGCCCACATGCTCACCGACGCCGTCTCGATCGTGCTGGCACTGGTCGCGATGCGGCTGTCCATGCGGCCCGCGCGCGGCGGCTACACCTTCGGCCTCAAACGCGCCGAGATCCTCTCCGCACACGCCAACGGGCTCACCCTGGTACTCGCCGCGCTGTGGCTGGGCTACGAGGCGGTGCGCAGGCTACTCGACCCGCCCGAGGTGACGGGCTGGATGGTGGTCACCACGGCCCTGGTGGGCATCGTGGTGAACCTCCTGGCGACCTGGTGCCTCTCCCGCGCCAACCGCTCCTCGCTGAACGTCGAGGGCGCCTACCAGCACATCCTCAACGACCTCTTCGCCTTCATCGGCACCGCCGTCGCCGGTCTCGTCGTGGTGGTGACCGGCTTCGCCCGCGCCGACGCCATCGCCACGCTGCTGGTCGTCGCGCTGATGCTGAAGGCGGGCTACGGGCTGCTGCGCGAATCCGGCCGCATCTTCCTGGAAGCGGCGCCCGTCGGCCTCGACCCGGACGCGGTGGGCGACGACCTGGCAGCCGCCGACGCGGTGACCGAAGTGCACGACCTGCACATCTGGACGATCACCTCCGGTGAGCCCGCACTCTCCGCGCACGTGCTGGTCGAGCCCGGCGGCGACTGCCACCGGGTCCGCCGGGACCTGCACAGGCTGCTGGCCGACGCGTACGGCCTGACCCACACCACGCTCCAGATCGACCACGCCGACGACCTGCCGTCCGGTGCCCACGCGCTGACGACTGTCGGCGCGGGCCCGAGGCACTGCGACAGCCCCCACGGGCCCGTCCACCACGACGGGCCGCACCCACACTGATCCGCGGTCGGCCGGCACTGGCCGCCGACCGCCCGGCACTGACCGCCGACCCCCCGGCCCCGGAGCTCGGAGAGGGGCCGTTCGGCCCCTGCTGGGGCCGGGCGGGGTGGGGCACTCTGGGAGCAGTCCCCAGGTTCACGCGTCAGCCGCCCGGGGCGTGCGCCAC
>NZ_JASKYT010000194.1:0-15243 GCF_041028275.1 Streptomyces sp. PU-14G | reverse complement strand
GGGCCCAGCTACCCGAGCAGGGGGGGCGGGGCCGAGCTACCCGAGCAGGGAGGCGGGCCGCGCTACCCGGCCAGCTCCGCCAGCACCCGCAGCGT
Organism: Streptomyces sp. PU-14G; assembly: GCF_041028275.1. Taxonomy (NCBI): domain Bacteria; kingdom Bacillati; phylum Actinomycetota; class Actinomycetes; order Kitasatosporales; family Streptomycetaceae; genus Streptomyces; species Streptomyces sp. PU-14G. Next base: position 15,148 of record NZ_JASKYT010000194.1, on the reverse strand, counting down.
GTGCGGGTCGGGCGCCAGCACCAGCAGGTCGGTCACCGGCCCGGCGCGCCACGACTCCAGCCGCTCGGCGACCCTTTCGCGCGGGCCCACCAGCGAGATCTCGTCGGCGAAGGCGTCGGGCACGGCGCGCACCGCCTCCTCGCGCCGCCCCTCGGCGAACAGCGCCTGTACGCGCTCGGCTTCTTGCGCGTACCCCATCCGCGCCATCAGCTCCGCGTGGAAGTTGCGGCGCGCGTGCCCCATGCCGCCGACGTAGAAGCCGAGCATGGCCTTGACGGGCAGCAGGCCCTCGGCGACGTCGTCGCAGATCCTGGCCTGGGCCAGGGGCGCGACGAGGAACCCGGGTGGCGCCTGCGCGAGCGCGGCCTCGTAGACCGCGGCACGCGTCGGCGACCAGTACAGCGGCAGCCAGCCGTCGGCGATGCGCGCGGTCTGTGCGACGTTCTTGGGGCCTTCCGCGCCGAGCAGGACGGGCAGGTCGCCGCGGAGCGGATGGGTGATCGACCTGAGGGGTTTGCCCATGCCGGTGGAGCCGGGGCCCGTGTACGGGTGCGTGTGGTAGCGCCCCTCCAGCGTCACCGGGGCCTCGCGGCGCAGTACCTGGCGTACGACGTCCACGTACTCGCGCGTCAGGGTCAGGGGGGAGGAGGGGAAGGGGCGGCCGTACCAGCCCTCGACCACCTGGGGGCCGGACAGGCCGAGGCCGAGGTGCATGCGCCCGCCGCTGAGGTGGTCGAGGGTGAGGGCGTGCATGGCGGTGGCGGTGGGGGTGCGGGCCGCCATCTGTGCGACGGCCGTTCCCAGGCGGATGCGGGTGGTGTGGGCGGCGATCCAGGTCAGGGCCGTGAACGCGTCCGAGCCCCACGACTCGGCGGTCCACACCGAGTGGTAGCCCAGGTCCTCGGCTGCGCGGGCGAGTTCGAGGTGGCGGGGGTCGGGGCCGCGGCCCCAGTATCCGAGCGCCAGTCCGAGCCGCATCGCCGCCCCCTTCCGTCCGGCCACCCGCCAACTGACAAGGCGTCAGGTCGCCGGGGCAGCGTACGACAGCGGCCCCCCGCCCGGAAGGGCGAGGGGCCGTGGACCCGTGCGGGCGGCCCGGAGGCTCAGCCGCGCTGGATGTTCGAGGTGTCCTGCAGGATGCCGCGGCGGCCGTCCTGCGTCTGGGCGATGAGCGCCTGGCCGCGCTGCTCGACCGCCAGGTACCAGGTACCGGGGGCCAGTTCGGCGATCGGCTGCGGGGAGCCGTCCTCGGGGAAGAGCGGACGCGCCATGGGGACGGCGAACCAGAACGGCTGGAATCCGGCGTCCTGGGGGGCGCCCGCGGCGCCCTGCGCGCCCCCGTGCGGCTGGGCGGGCCCCGGCTGGCCCGGCTGCTGCCCCGCGCCCGGCTGGCCGTACTGCGGCTGCCCCGGCTGGCCGCCGTACGGGCCCGGCTGGCCGGCCTGCGGGCCGCCCGGGTAGCCGTAACCGCCGCCCTGCTGCGGGTAGCCGTAGGGCGCCGCACCCGCGCCGGCACCACCGGCACCGCCGGCGGGCACCAGCGGAGCCGCCAGCGCCGGAACGACCGGGGTGATGAGCGCCGCGGCAGCACCGATCAGCACCGCGATGAGCCCGAGGATGGCCCCGGCGCCCATGTCGGCGCCGTCAGGGGCGACGATGAACTCCCAGATCATGGACCACAGCGAGACCACGATCAGGCTCGCACCGAACTGCGGCAGGGTGAGGGCGCCGAACTTGCGGCCCTCCGGCAGGAAACGGCCACCGACCAGCGCAGCGGCGCCGAGGATCCCGGTCAGGAAGATCGAGGGCAGGATCAGCTGGAGCTTCTCCGTGTCCCAGGCGTTCGGTACCTCGTCGCACAGCGAACCGGAGCATTCGATGGAGAAGAAGTCGAGGAACGAAGCGATGAACAGCAGCACCGCTGCTCCTATCACCGCACCGTCGCCTCGCGTGAGCGAGCGGATGTTCACGTGGGGTCCTTAATCGGTCTGGTCATGGTTGAAGTCTGCCGGGGGTGAGCACCCCATCGTACGGATGAGACTACGGGCGGGCCCTCGGGGTTCGCTTCCCGGTTTCACGGTTTCCCCTCCCCGGCGTCGAGGAAAGCGGTGATCCCGTCGGTGACCCCGCGTGCCGCCTTTTCGCGCCACTTCGCTGACGTGAGGTTCGCCGCGTCGCGCGGATCACGCATGTTGCCGCATTCCAGGAAGACCTTGGGCACCTTACTCAGGTTGAGGCCCCCCAAGTCGCCCCTGGTGTCCAGGCCGTTGCCGTCACCAAGATAGTTGGCGGGCTGTTCGCCGGTGGCCTGCCGGAAAGCGTCGCGCAGATCGGTACCGAACCGTCGAGAAGGCGTGACGATGTCGCGCGTGTCCGCGGCCCCCTTGTGGACCGATGCGGGAAGAATCACATGGAAACCGCGGCTTCCGGCGGGTGCGCCGTCCGCATGGAGCGAAATGGCCGCGTCCGCTTGTGCCTGATTTCCCTTTTCCGCGCGTTCATCCACGCATGGGCCGTACGGCTCGTCGCCGTCGTGGGTGAACCTGACGGTGGCCCCGCGCTCCCGAAGCTGTGTGCGGACCCGGTGCGCCAGATCGAGAGTGAAGTCGGCCTCCGCGTAACCGGAATTGGTCGCGGTGCCCGTGGTGTCGCATTCCTTCTTCCCCGTGCCGATATCGACGCGCCGGGAAATGTTGCCTGGCTGGTCACGGTTGTGCGGATTGTGGCCGGGGTCGACGACGATCACCTTGCCGCGCAGCGGCTCGTCCGCCGGCTTCTCCCCTCCCCGCGCGTCGTCGCCCCGCTCTCCCCCCGCGCTGGGGGAGGGCGAGGCGGAGCGGTCCCCGGCCGTCGCGCTCGGCTTGCCGTCCTCGTCACCGTCCCCGCCGAACGCGCCGCATCCGGCGGCCCCCAGGCACACGAGCGCGGCGGTCACCGCCGCCGCCATCCGCTGTCCCGTCCGCCGCCGTCGCTTCACATAGCCTCCATTCGACACGGGCGTAGATGGTAGGCCCTCGCCCTCACGCCGCCTCGGGCGCGGTGGCCGCGGGCACACGGTGGGGAGCGTGGGGCCCGCGCAGGCGGGGGTACCGCGTTCAGCGCCGCCGCAGGACCCGCAGGGAACCCGTCGCGGGCCCCGGGACATAGTCGCCCGAGGCCAGGGCGCGCTCGTGGATGTGGTGCGGAGCCTGTCCGCCGTCCGCCGGGTCGGGGAAGACGTCGTGGATCACCAGCAGTCCGCCGGGTGCCAGGTGCGGGGTCCAGCCCTCGTAGTCGGCGCTCGCGTGCTCCTCCGTGTGGCCGCCGTCGATGAAGACCAGTCCCAGCGGCGTCCCCCACAGCGCGGCCACCCGCGGGGAGCGTCCGACCAGCGCGACCACGTGCTCCTCCAGGCCTGCCGCGTGCAGCGTGCGCCGGAAGGCGGGAAGGGTGTCCATCGCGCCCACGACCGGGTCGACGACCTCGGGGTCGTGGTACTCCCAGCCGGGCTGCTGCTCCTCGCTCCCGCGGTGGTGGTCGAGCGTGAGCGCCGTCACCCCGGCCTCCCGCGCCGCGTCCGCCAGCAGCAGCGTGGAGCGCCCGCAGTAGGTGCCCACCTCCAGCAGCGGCAGCCCCAGGGTCCCCGCCTCGGCGGCTGCCGCGTACAGCGCCAGTCCCTCGTCCCGCGGCATGAAGCCCTTCGCCGCCTCGAACGCGGCGAGCGTACGGGGCCGCGGAACGGCGACGCCGCCACCGGGGGCGGGAGAGGGCTGGTTCATCGGTGTTCCTTACCTGTCGTCGGCGCGCGCGCCCGCGCTTCGCCCGCACTTCGCCCGCGTTCCGGGCCGGTGCGCTACCGGTTCATGCTGCCCTACCGGCGTTCCCCACGCGGAGCCAGGTGCCGCCGGACCACTCGGCGGACGGGCCCCGCCCCGTTGCTGCGACTGCCGCCCGCCCCGGAGCCGTCCGCCCGGAGCCGCCCGCCCCGGCGCCGGCGTGCGCCTTCCCTCTTGGTGGAACGTGTTCTACTGTGCCCCGCATGGCCGACGGGAGCACCGGAAGCACCGGAAGTACAGGTGGCATCGGAACGACCCAGGACCAGCGGGACTTGGCCGCCTCCGTGCGGGGCTGGCTGACGCGCGCCGTCCCCGGCGAGGAGCGGCGGGCGGCACTGGAGGCCCCACCGGGCCGGGAGCGGCCGGCCTGGTGGAAGGGGCTCGCCGGGCAGGGGCTGTGCGGCATCCACCTGCCCGAGGACGCGGGCGGCGGGGGCGGTTCGCTGCTCGACCTGGCCGTCGTCGTGGAGGAGACCGGCAGGGCGGCGCTCCCGGGACCGTACCTGCCGCACGTCCTCGCCGCCGAACTCCTGCACACCGCCGGTGGCGTGGACACCGCGCTGCTCGGCGGGCTGGCCACCGGCGAGCGCGTCGCCGCGCTCGCCCTCGGCCCCGGCTCCCTCACCGCGGCGCCCGGGGACGGCGGAGGGCACGGCCCCCGCTACGTTCTCGACGGCACCGCCCCACCCGTCCTCGGCGGAGCCCAGGCCGACGTGCTGCTCCTCGCCGCGAGGGCCCCGTCCGGGGTCGTGTGGCTCACGGTCGACGCCGAAGCGCTCGACATCCGCCCGCACGAGAGCGCCGACCCCCTCCGCCCCACCGCCCAGGTCACCGCCCGCGGCCTGGAGGTGCCCGCGGTGCGCGCGCTCCCCCTCTCCGAGGCACGCGTACGCGACGTCGCCGCCGTCCTCTTCTCCGCCGAGGCGTGCGGTCTCGCCGCCTGGGCGCTGGCGACCGCGACCGAGCACGCCAGGACCCGCGAGCAGTTCGGGCGGCCCATCGGCCAGTTCCAGGCCGTCAAGCACCTGTGCGCCGACATGCTCGTCCGCCTCGAACAGGCCCGCGCCCTCACCTGGGACGCGGCCCGTGCCTCCCGCACGCCGGACGAGGGGGCGGCGGCCACGGCGGAGCCGGCCGGCGGCCGGCGCGGTGACGAGAGTGGTGAGGCGGTTCGCGCGCTGACGGCGGCGCTCGCCGCCTCGGCCGCGCTGGAGGCGGCCCACACCTGCGCCAAGGACTGTGTGCAGATCCTCGGAGGCGTCGGCTTCACCTGGGAGCACGACGCACACCTGTACCTGCGCCGCGCCGTGGTGGCCCGGCAGTTGCTGGGCACCGGCGCGGCGCACAGGCTCCGCGCGGCCCGGCTCGCGGGCGGGGGCGCCCGCCGCAGGCTGCGCATGCGGCTGCCGTCCGAGGCGGAGGGCTACCGCGCGCAGGCGCGCGAGGTGATCGCGCCGCTGCGGGGGCAGGACCCCGCGGCGGTCCGGCGCGCGCTGGCGCCGACCGGCTACGCGGCCCCGCACCTGCCGAAGCCGTACGGCCTCGGGGCTGGTCCTGTACAGCAGTTGGCGGTGCAGCGCGAGCTGGACGAGCACGGCGTGAAGGTCGCCGACCTCGGCATCGCCACCTGGGTCGTACCCTCTCTGCTCACCTACGGCACCGAGGCGCAGCGCGAGCGCCATCTGCTGCCGACGCTGAGCGGCGAGGTGCTGTGGTGCCAGCTCTTCTCCGAGCCGGAGGCGGGCTCCGACCTGGCCTCGCTGCGCACCCGCGCGGAGCGGACCGGGGACGGCGGCTGGCGGATCAACGGCCAGAAGGTGTGGACGTCGGCGGCCCAGTGGGCGCAGTGGGGCATTCTGCTGGCGCGCACGGACCCGGCGGCGCCCAAGCACGAGGGCCTGACCTTCTTCCTCGTCGACATGGCCAACACCCCAGGCGTCGACGTGCGCCCGCTGAGGGAGATCACGGGCGACGCGCTGTTCAACGAGGTGTGGTTCGACGACGCGGTACTGCCCGCCGACGCGGTGGTCGGGAAGGTGAACGACGGCTGGCGGGTGGCCCGGCACACCCTGGGCAACGAACGCGTCCACATGGCCGACCAGATCACCTTCGGTACGGGCCTCGAAGCCCTCCTCGCCCGGCTGGACCCGAGCAGCGGTGCGCAGGAGGGCGTCGACGACACCGTGCGGGAGCGGATCGGCGCGCTGGCGGCCGAGGCGCACGCGCTGGCCTGCATCGGGCTGCGCACCACACTCCAGCGGGTCGAGGGCCTGGACCCGGGCGCGGGCGCCAGCGTGCGCAAGCTCATCCAGACCCCGCACCAGCAGCGGATCGCGGAGCTGGCCCTCGAACTGCTCGGTGCGGGCGGCGCGGTGCGCGAGGGCGCGGGCGCGCGGGCCGTGCACGAGTTCCTGATGTCGCGCTGCCTGACCATCGCGGGCGGCACCACCCAGGTGCAGCTCAACGTGGTGGCCGAACGCCTGCTCGGCCTGGACCGCGATCCGGAGCCGCGCCCTGTGATCTGAGCTCGCGCGACGAGCTCGTCCGAACGCTTCCCCGAGACGCAAGGAGCGGCCATGACCGGCAAGGCGTTCGTCATCGGGGTCGGGATGACCCCGTTCGTCAAGCCAGAGACCCGCGAGTGGCAGTACTGGGACATGGCCAAGGAGGCGGGCGAAGCGGCGCTGAGCGACGCGGGCGTCCCCTACGACGCCGTCGAACAGGCCGCCGTCGGCCACTGCCACCAGCCCTCGACCGCGGCGCAGCGCGCCGTCTACGAACTCGGCCTCACCGGCATCCCCGTCTACAACGTCAACAACAACTGCGCCACAGGCTCCACCGCGCTGATGCTGGCCCGCCAGTTCGTGGCCTCCGGGCTCAACGACTGCGTCCTCGCGCTCGGCTTCGAGAAGATGAGGAAGGGCGCTCTGGGCGCGGGCGCCGACGGAGGCGACTTCGCCACCTCGCCCGTCGCCCGCCACTACGGCGTCATGGCGGCCGGGCATGGGCTCGCGAGGACCCCGCCCACCGCGCAGATCTTCGGTAACGCGGCCCGCGAGCACATGGAGCGGTACGGCACCACACGTGAGCAGCTCGCCGCCGTGGGCGAGAAGAACCACCGCCACTCGGCGGGCAACCCGCGCGCACAGTTCCGCGACGTCTACGAGCGGGACGAGATCCTCGGCGCCAAGGTCATCCACGATCCGCTGACCCGGCTCCAGTGCTCACCCACCTCCGACGGCTCGGCCGCCGCCCTCGTCGCCTCCGAACGCTTCGTGCGCGTAAGGGGCCTGTCGGACCGCGCCGTGGAGATCGCCGGGCAGGCCATGACGACCGACACGGAGGCCTCCTTCGCCACCGGCTCGTGCATCGACGTCGTCGGCCGACCCATGTCGCGGGCCGCCGCGCGCCAGGCGTACGAGGTCAGCGGGCTCGGCATCGAGGACGTCGACGTGATCGAGCTGCACGACTGCTTCTCGGTGAACGAACTGCTCACCTACGAGGCGCTGGGCATGTGCGCGGACGGCGACTCGGGGGAGCTGGTGGCATCGGGGGCGACGACCTACGGGGGCCGGTGGGTGGCCAACCCCTCCGGCGGGCTCATCTCCAAGGGGCACCCGCTCGGTGCGACGGGCCTCGCCCAGTGCGCCGAGCTCGTCTGGCAGTTGCGCGGCACCGCGGGGCCCCGCCAGGTGGCGGGCGCGCGCGTGGGCCTGGCCCACAACATCGGCCTGGGCGGAGCCGCGGTGGTGACGCTGCTGCGGCGTTGACCCCCCGGCCTCCGCCTGTCGGCACCTTCGCCGGGGCGGAAAACAGCGGGGGAGGGGCCGGAGAAAATGACACACTTGCGCGCATGCCCCTCACCGCGCCCCGCCTCTGGGCGGTCGTCCTGGCCGCCTGCGCAGGCCAGTTCCTCGTCGTGCTGGACGTGTCCGTCGTCAACGTCGCCCTGCCCTCGATGCGCGAGACCCTCGCGCTGTCCGAGACGGGCCTCCAGTGGGTCGTGAACGCCTACACCCTCACCTTCTCCGGGCTGATGCTGCTCGGCGGCCGGGCCGCCGACCTGTTCGGGCGCAAGAAGGTCTTCCTGACGGGGCTGGCCCTCTTCACGGCGGCGAGCCTGGCCGGCGGCCTCGCGCAGGAGCCGTGGCACCTGCTGGCGGCCCGCGGCATCCAGGGCATGGGAGCCGCGATCCTGGCCCCCGCCACGCTGACGCTGCTGACGACGTCCGTTCCCGAGGGCCCGGCCAGGACGAAGGCGATCGCCACGTGGTCGGCGGTGGGCGCGGGCGGCGGCGCCGCGGGCGGGCTCGTGGGCGGCGTGCTCACCGACGCGCTGTCCTGGCGCTGGGTGCTGCTGATCAACGTGCCCATCGGCGCGCTGGTCGTCGCGGCGGCAGCGGTCTGGCTCACGGAGAGCCGTGAGGACTCCGTGCGCCGCCTCGACATGCCCGGCGCGCTGCTGGTCACGCTGGGCCTGGGCGCGGTGGCGTACGGCATCGTGCGGACCGACAGCGCCGGCTGGGCGGCGCCGAGTGCGCTGGGGCCGCTGGTGGCGGGGCTGGTGCTGCTGGGGCTGTTCGTCCTGGTGGAGGCGCGGTCGCCCGAGCCGCTGGTGCCGCTGCGGCTCTTCCGCAACCGGGCCGTCTCCGCCGCGAACGCGGCCATCTTCATCAACGGCCTGGCCATGTTCGCCATGTGGTACTTCCTGTCGCTGTACACCCAGAACGTGCTCGGCTACACGCCGCTCCAGGCGGGCTTCGCGCTGATCCCGCACTCGTTGACGATCGTGCTGGGCTCCCAGATGGCGCCGCTGCTGATGGCGCGGGTGGGCGAGCGGTATCTGGCGGTGGCCGGCTCGGCGATGGCCGCTCTCGGCTACCTGTGGCAGGGCACCATGGACGCGCAGGGCGGTTACGTGACGACGATCCTGGGGCCCGGCGTGGTGATGGCGCTCGGCGCGGGGCTGGCCGCGACGCCGCTGGCGACAATCGCCACGGCGACCGACGAGCCGGGCGAGGCGGGCCTGTTGTCCGGGCTGTTCGGCACGGGCCGCACGATGGGCGGGGCGCTGGGACTGGCCGTGCTGTCCACGGTCGCCGCGGCCCGCACCGACTCACGGCACGACGCCGCGTCCCTCGCCGCCGGTTACGGCATGGCCTTCTCCGTCGGGGCCGTTCTGCTGGCCGCGTGCACGCTGTTCATGCTGGCGGCCCTGCCCAGGGCGGTGAAGAGGGCCACCGCCGTGCCGGAGCGGGAGCCCGACCCGGCGCCCGAACTCCCCTGAGGCGCCGCGCACGCACCTGCTCGCCACCGCTCGGCGCGGCGGGGCCGCCTCACGGCCGGCCGTTGCGGCGGGTCGCCCCAGAGCCGGCCGTTCTGCGGCCCGCTTCACAGCCAGCCGTTCTGGCGGGCCGCGCGGACGGCCTCCATGCGGTTGCGGGTGGAGGTCTTGCCGATGGCGGCGGACAGGTAGTTGCGTACGGTCGCCCCCGACAGGTGGAGCCGTGCGGCGATGTCGGCGACGGTCGACCCGTCGGCCGCGGCGGACAGCACCTCGCACTCGCGCCGGGTCAGCGGGTTGGGCCCGGCGCTGAGCGCGGCGGCAGCCAGCGTCGGGTCGATCACGCGTTCGCCGGCCAGGGCTCTGCGGATCGCTCCGGCCAGCTCCTCGACGGGGCCGTCCTTGACGAGGAAGCCGCCCGCCCCCGCCTCCATGGCACGGCGCAGATAGCCGGGCCGCCCGAACGTGGTCAGGATGAGCACCGTGCAGGAGGGCAGCCTCTCGTGCAGTTCGGCAGCCGCGTCCAGCCCGCTGCGGCCCGGCAGTTCGATGTCGAGCAGCGCGACGTCGGGTTCCGCCTCCAGCGCGGTGGAGACGATCTCGTCGCCGGAGGCGACCTGGGCGACGACCTCCATGTCCTCCTCCAGGTCGAGCAGCAGGGCGAGCGCGCCGCGCATCATGCCCTGGTCCTCCGCCAGCAGGACCCTGGTCACCGTGCCGTCCTCTCCTCGGCCGTGGTCTCGGCCGTCTCGGTGTCCACGGGCAGTTCGGCCACCACCCGGAAGCCGCGCCGCCCGTCGGGCCGGCCGTCGAGGGTGCCGCCCGCCGCTGCCAGCCGCTCGGCCAGCCCCTTCAGTCCGGTACCGGCCCGCGGGCCCGCGGCGGTCCGCAGGCGGGGGGCGGCCCACCGCGCGTCACCGGAGCGTACGCGAGAGGCCGACGCACCGGACCCGCAGCCCTCCGCGCTTCCCTCGCCGAAGGATTCGCAATCCTCGCCGCCGGGCTCGCAATCCTCGCCGCCGGGCTCGCAGTCCTCGCCGCCGGGCCCGCAGCCCTTCGCTCCGGGCCCGCACGCGCCCGGTGCGGGGCCGCGTCCGTCGTCGGTGACCGTCACGCGTACCAGGTCCGCCACCGTCCGCACCTCGATCTCGCAGCGGCCGGCTCCGCTGTGCCGCACCGTGTTGGTGACGCACTCGCGGACCACCCAGCCCAGCAGCGCCTCGGTCTGCGGAGGCAGGGGCGGGCCCGACCAGCGCACCTGGTGGTCGATGGCGGCTGCTTCCAGCACGGAGCGGGCCCGCTCCAGTTCGGTGGCCAGGCTGCCCTCGCGGTAGCCGCTGACCGCCTCGCGGATCTCGGTGAGGGCCTGCCTGCCGACGGCCTCGATGTCGGCGGCCTGGGCGAGCGCGGCGTCCAGGTCGCGGGCGCCCAGGCGGCGGACGGCCTCCGCCTTGACGACGACCACCGAGAGGGTGTGGCCGAGCAGGTCGTGCAGGTCGCGGGAGAAGCGCAGCCGCTCGCGCTCCACGGCGGTCCGCGCCAGTTCCTGCCGGGTGGCCTCCAGTTGCCGCACGGTGTCGAAGAGCCCCAGCACCGCGGCGGTCACCATGCCGGAGACGAACGTGCCGTAGCCGATGCCCATGGCGCTGTGGATCTCGCCGTGGCCGTGGTCCCAGCCGGTGACGAACCCGGCGGTGCCGCTCAGCGCGATCAGCCACACGCCCAGGGGTTTGCCGCGCATCTGCCGCACGGCGCCGGAGGCGAGGGAGAGCAGGGGGAAGAACATCGTCCATGCCCCGCCGTAGCCGACGGCCACGGCGAAGGTGACCACCGTGAGTCCGGCGAGCCCGTACAGCGGGAGGTGCCCGTCGCGGCGGCGGGGGTCGAAGGCGGTGAAGACGACGAGGATGTAGAGGCTGTTGAAGGCCAGCAGCGCGGCCCCGCCGAGCCAGGGGTTGCCCGCCTCTCCCTGGATCACGTGGGAGAAGGCGCCCAGGCCCATCAGGAGCCAGGGCAAGAAGGTGTACTTGCCGGGTCCCTTGCCCTGCGCTGCCCGCTCCCGGTGCCGCTCGGGTGCGGGAGCGGCCGGTGCTCCGGGCCGCGCTGCCGGTGTGCCTGCGGCTGTCGTCATGGCGACGACGGTACGGCGCCGGGCGGGGGGCGGTGCAGGTCCGGATGTGGGCGGCCGACCAGGACGAATGTCACGGCCGGACCGGGAGCCCGCCGCGGCTGACGGGGCATCAGGTCTTCCCATGTGCGGGACCCTGCGTTATACAGGTAGCCCCGGATTGGTTAGAACGTGTTCTCGTTCCGGCCGGTCCCGAAGCGGCCTGGCCCGGCCGGCGGTGCGGACGACCGGGCCAGGACCTCGCCGAGAGCAGCCCGAAGCACGCAAGGAGCCCGCCACCCCATGCCCATCGACGCAACCCAGGCCCTCGCGGCCGAACCCCGCAGCACCGAGATCTCCTGGGACCACAAGGACGTCCAGCTCTACCACCTCGGCCTCGGCGCCGGCGTGCCCGCCACGGAACCGGCCGAGCTGCGCTACACGCTGGAGAGCAAGCTGCACGTCCTGCCCTCGTTCGCCACCGTCGCGGGCGCCGGCATGGGCGTCGTCGGCGGCCTGTCCGCACCCGGCATCGAGGTCGACCTGGCGGCGGTGCTGCACGGCACCCAGTCCGTCGTCACCCACCGCCCGATCCCCGTGGGCGGGCGCGCCACCTCCACCTCGCGGGTCGCCGACCTCTACGACAAGGGCAAGGCCGCCGTCCTCGTCCTGCGCACCGACGTCACCGACGAGGAAGGACCGCTGTGGACCAGTGAGGCCCAGCTGTTCGTCCGCGGCGAGGGCGGCTTCGGCGGCAAGCGCGGCCCCTCGGCCCGCATGGAGCTTCCCGAGCGGGACCCCGACCACCTCACCGACCGCCCCATCCGCGAGGAGCAGGCGCTGCTCTACCGCCTCTCCGGGGACTGGAACCCGCTGCACGCCGACCCCGACTTCGCCCGGCTGGCCGGGTTCGAGCGGCCCATCCTGCACGGGCTGTGCTCGTACGGGATGGCGTTGAAGGCCGTGGTCGACGAGGTGCTCGGCGGGGACGTCACCCGGGTCTCCTCCTACGCGGTCAGGTTCGCCGGGGTCGTCTACCCGGGGGAGACCCTGCGGGTGCGCGTGTGGCGCCTGGACGCGTCGCGCCTCCAGTTGACGGCCACGGCGGCCGAGCGGGACGACGCGGCCGTGCTGGGGGACGCCGTGGTCACCCACACCTGAGCCGGTGCCCCTACCCCTGAGAAGGAGTCCGAGATGCGCGCAGCCGTACTGCACGAGACCGGTCAGGACAAGCTGGAGGTCGTCGACGACATCGAGCCGGCCGGGTTCGGACCCGGCAAGGTACGCGTCCGCATCCGGGCCACCGGGCTGTGCCACTCCGACCTGTCCGCGATGAACGGCACCCTCCCGCAGCCCGCCCCGTTCGTGCCGGGGCACGAGGGCGCCGGCGAGGTGCTGGAGGTGGGGGAGGGCGTCACCCATGTGCGGCCAGGCGACCGGGTCCTGGTGTGCTGGCTGCCCGCCTGCCACACCTGCCCCTCGTGCCGGCGCGGTCAGCGGCACCTGTGCCTGACCGGTTTCCTGAACGCGGGTACCGCCAACTTCCGCCGCACCGCGAGCGGCGCCGACGTCTTCGGTTTCGCCGGCACCGGCACCTTCGCCGAGGAGGCCGTCTTCGACGCGCCGTGCGCGGTGCCGATCCCCGACGACGTGCCCTTCGAGATCGCCGCTCTGATCGGCTGCGGTGTCACCACGGGGCTGGGTGCCGCGTTCAACACCGCGCGCGTCGAGGCGGGTTCGTCGGTGGCCGTCATCGGCTGCGGCGGTGTCGGCATCAGCGCGATCCAGGGGGCGCGGGCGTGCGGCGCCGCGCAGATCGTCGCCGTCGATCCCGTCGCCTCCCGCCGCGAGGCGGCGCTGCGGTTCGGCGCCACCGAGGCCGTCGCCCCGGACGAGCTGGCCGAGGCGAAGCAGCGCCTGACGGGCGACGAGGGCTTCGACTACGTCTTCGAGGTGGTCGGCAGGTCGGCGACGGCCCGTACCGCCTACGAGACCACCCGGCGCGGCGGCACCCTGTGCGTGGTCGGCGCGGGCGCCATGGACGACCAGCTCCAGTTCAACATGTTCGAGCTGTTCTTCGACGAGAAGCGCATCCTGCCCTCCCTCTACGGCGGTGGCGACGTGCTGCGCTCCTACGACCGTGCGGTGGCGCTGTGGCGAGCGGGCCGCATCGACCTGGAGGGGCTGATCACCCACCGGGTGAGCCTCGGCGAGATCAACGAGGCCATCGGACAGATGCGCACCGGTGAGGCACTGCGCACCAGCATCTCGCTCTGACGGCCACCGCGAGCGACGTGGAGAGGACGGGTATGTCAGTGGCGGGTTGTTTGCAGGGCAAGACCGCGATCGTCACCGGTGCGGGGCGCGGCCTGGGCCGCGCCGAGGCGCTTCAGCTGGCCCGCCTCGGGGCCCGGGTCGTCGTCAACGACTTCGGGCGGCCCGGCAGGGACGGGAGCGGCGAGGCCTCGGCCGGGCCCGCGGAGCGGGTTGCCGGCGAGATCCGCGCGGCGGGCGGCGAGGCCGTCGCCCACCGGGGCGACGTGGCCGACTTCCGTCAGGCCGAGGAACTGGTGCGGCTGGCCGTCGACACCTACGGATCGCTGGAGATCCTGGTCAACAACGCCGGCATCCTGCGGGACCGGATGGTCTTCTCGATGAGTGAGGACGAGTGGGACTCGGTCGTCCGCGTCCACCTCAAGGGGCACTTCAACACCACGCGCTTCGCCGCGGCGCACTGGCGCGAGAGGTCCAAGGCCGCCGGCGGCCCGGTCTACGGGCGGATCGTCAACACCTCCTCCGAGGCGTTCGTCGCGGGCTCGGCGGGCCAGCCCAACTACGCGGCGGCCAAGGGCGGCATCGTCGGCCTCACCACCTCGACGGCGGGCGCGCTGGCCAAGTACGGGGTGACGGCGAACGCCATCTGCCCCCGGGCACGCACCCGGATGACCGAGGACGTCTTCGCCGGCTTCGAGGTGCCCGCCGAGGGGCTCGACCCGCTGGCGCCCGAACACGTCTCCCCGCTGGTGGGCTACCTGGCCTCCCCGGCGGCCTCCCGCGTCAGCGGCCAGCTCCTGGTGGTGCACGGCGGCATGGTGGCGCTGCTGGAGAGGCCGAAGGTGGCGGCGAAGTTCGACACGGACAAGGAGGTCTTCACCGTGGAGGAACTGGACCGGAAGCTGACCCCCTTCTTCGGCGCGCGCTCCCCGCAGGAGACCTTCGCGGCGGGCGAGGTGCTCGGCCTCACGAAGGACTGAACACCCGGGAGGGCGGGGTACGGCGAAGCCCCGGACGCCGTGGGTCGGGCGGGCGGCCGGGGCTTCGCCGTGCCGTGCGGCGGACATCGCCGCGCGGCACAGGTCACTACGCGGTTTCGGGACGGCGGTGGCGTCCCTGCGCGGGTACGGTCTGTTCCTCTCGTGCGGCGGCTTCCCCCCTGTGCTTCCCCCGGTGAGTCCCCTCGCCGGCCGTCTGCGTGTCGCTCGGCGTCTCGGTCTGGGTGTCGGACATCGTGATGTCACTCCGTCAATCGCTTGCTGCCGTCGTACCCGGCGGAGTTTAACGACCACGAGCAGACGACTTCAGGCCGTTTCAGCCGCTGGTCACGCCGTGCCGCTGGGCAGCGGAGCCTGCTGGAGCGGCACCGGTTTCCGCGCCGTTGCCCCCACGGCCCCGAACGACCCCGTGCCGCCTGCGGAAACGGCGCGGCGGACCAGGGAACCCAGCAGTCCGGAGGGCGGCCCTCCGTGACCGTGATGTTGTAGACCCGTGACGTCACCTCCCGGGAACCCACCGCCCGGCCCGAAGGCCCGCGGCCCGGCCTGCCGCGGTGGCTCGGCCGGCTCAGGGGACGGCGCCTCACGCGCCGGTTCCGCCGCCGGAGGCGGGGACTTCGGCGGGGACGCGGACGACGGCGGCGAGGGCGAACCCGGGGCGSGAGACGGT
>NZ_JASKYT010000193.1:0-14135 GCF_041028275.1 Streptomyces sp. PU-14G | reverse complement strand
CGCCCGCCCCACGCGCCGCGCGCGCCGAGAGCCCGTAGACCCGCGAGAGTAGTCCCACGAAAGGTGCCCACCACCGTGTCCGCGACCCCCGCAGCAGTGATTGTCGCCATCGACGGCCCCTCCGGCACGGGCAAGTCGAGCACCTCCAAGGCCGTCGCGGCCCAGCTGGGGCTGAGCTACCTGGACACCGGCGCGCAGTACCGGGCGATCACGTGGTGGATGCTCAGCAACGGTGTGGACGTCTCGGACCAGGACGCGATCGCAGCCGCCGCGGACAAGCCGAGCATCGTCTCGGGCACCGACCCTCGGCAGCCGGCCATCTCGGCCGACGGGCTCGACGCCTCGGGTCCGATCCGGACGCAGGAGGTGACGGCCGCGGTCAGCGCGGTCAGCGCCGTGCCCGAGGTCCGCACCCGGATCACCGAGCTCCAGCGGACGATCGCCGCCGAGGCGGGCGGCGGCATCGTCGTCGAGGGCCGGGACATCGGCACCACGGTGCTGCCCGGCGCCGACCTGAAGGTCTTCCTCACCGCCTCGCCCGAGGCCAGGGCGGCTCGCCGCAGCGGCGAGCTGAAGACCACCGAGGGCAAGCCGGTGACGGATCTGGCCGCCACCCAGCAGGCGCTGACCGCCCGTGACAAGGCGGACTCCAGCCGCAAGGCCTCTCCGCTGAAGAAGGCGGACGACGCCGTCGAGGTGGACACCACCGAGTTGACCTTGGAGCAGGTCATCGAGTGCGTGGTCACCCTGGTGGAGAAGGCCGCGGCGCGTAAGGCGGAGGCGGAACCGGTGGAGGAGGCGGCGCGGTGACGCCGACGGACTCCGCTCCGGGCGTCCCCGGCGAGCAGGGCGTCCCGGGCGAGCAGGGCGTCCCCGGCGAGCGGGGCGCCGCCGTCGGGCGCCGGATCGGGCTGGGGCTGATGTACTCGCTGTGGCGGCCCCGGGTGCTGGGCGCGTGGCGGGTGCCGCCGGGCGGCCCGGTGATCATGGCGGTCAACCACGCGCACAACGTCGATGGTCCGATGCTGATGGGGACGGCGCCGCGCCCCGTGCACTTCCTGATCAAGAAGGAAGCGTTCGTCGGCCCGCTCGACGCGTTCCTGCGCGGTATCGGCCAGCTGAAGGTGGACCGCACGTCCGCCGACCGCAACGCCGTCACCAGCGCGCTGGGGGTGCTGAAACGCGGTGGGGTGCTGGGGATCTTCCCCGAGGGCACCCGCGGCGAGGGGGACTTCGCCTCGCTGCGCTCCGGGCTCGCCTACTTCGCGCTGCGCTCCGGTGCGCAGGTCGTCCCGGTCGTGGTGCTCGGCAGTGCCGACCGTCCTGGGCGGCTGATACGGGCGCTGCCGCCGCTGCGCAGCCGGGTGGACGTGGTCTTCGGTGATCCTTTCACCGTGGGCGACGGCTCGGGGCGCCGGACGCGCAAGGCGCTGGATCAGGCCACCGTTCAGCTCCAGGAGCGGTTGACCGCACATCTGAAAGACGCCAGGCGGCTCACCGGCCGCTGACCTGTACCGACGAGTCGGCCGCCGCGACCGGCCGCCGCCGCCGGTGAGCCCGGCCCCGGTCCCTGGACGGGATCGCTGAACGACGAGGACGAGACGTCATGAACGACCAGATGCAGCCCGCCGACGACGGCACCGAGCACGGGCACGGTGAGCTGGGTGACGCCGAGTTCGCCGAGTTCCTCGAGCTGGCCGCCGAGGAGGGCTTCGACCAGGAGGAGGTCGAGGGCGCGCTCGGTGAGGCCGGGCACGGGCCGCTGCCGGTGCTGGCCGTCGTCGGCCGCCCCAACGTCGGGAAGTCGACGTTGGTGAACCGGATCATCGGCCGCCGCGAGGCCGTCGTGGAGGACCGTCCCGGTGTCACGCGGGACCGGGTGACCTACGAGGCCGAGTGGGCGGGCCGCCGCTTCAAGGTCGTCGACACCGGCGGCTGGGAGCAGGACGTCCTGGGCATCGACGCCTCCGTCGCCGCGCAGGCCGAGTTCGCGGTGGAGGCCGCGGACGCGGTGGTGTTCGTGGTGGACGCCGTGGTGGGCGCCACCGACACCGACGAGGCGGTCGTCAAGCTGCTGCGCCGCGCGGGCAAGCCGGTGGTGCTGTGTGCCAACAAGGTCGACGGGCCCTCGGGCGAGGCGGACGCCGCCTACCTGTGGTCGCTGGGCCTGGGCGAGCCGCACCCCGTCTCGGCGCTGCACGGGCGCGGCACGGGCGACATGCTCGACGAGGTACTCAAGGCGCTGCCCGAGGCGCCCCGCGAGACGTTCGGCGGGGTGGCGCTGGGCGGGCCGCGCCGGGTCGCTCTCATCGGCCGCCCGAACGTCGGCAAGTCGTCCCTGCTGAACAAGGTGGCCGGCGAGGAGCGCGTCGTCGTCGACGCGTTGGCGGGCACCACCCGCGACCCGGTGGACGAGCTGATCGAGCTCGGCGGCAAGACCTGGAAGCTGGTGGACACCGCCGGGATCAGGCGGCGGGTCCATCTGACCGAGGGCGCCGACTACTACGCTTCGCTGCGCACCGCGGCGGCGCTGGAGAAGGCCGAGGTCGCGGTCGTCCTGATCGATGTCAGCGAATCGATCAGCGTGCAGGACCTGCGCATCATCACCATGGCCGTCGAGTCGGGCCGTGCCGTCGTGCTGGCCTACAACAAGTGGGACACGCTGGACGAGGAGCGCCGCTTCTATCTGGAGCGGGAGATCGAACGGGACCTGGTGCAGGTGCAGTGGGCGCCGCGCGTCAACGTCTCGGCGCGCACCGGGCGGCACATGGAGAAGCTGGTGCCCGCGATCGAGACGGCGCTGGCCGGCTGGGAGACGCGGGTGCCGACCGGAAAGCTGAACGCGTTCCTCGGCGAGATCGTGGCCTCGCACCCGCACCCGGTGCGGGGCGGCAAGCAGCCCCGCATCCTCTTCGGCACCCAGGCGGGCACCAAGCCGCCGCGCTTCGTGCTGTTCGCCTCCGGTTTCCTGGAGGCGGGCTACCGCCGTTTCGTGGAGCGGCGGCTGCGCGAGGAGTTCGGGTTCGAGGGGACGCCGCTGCAGATCTCGGTCCGGGTGCGGGAGAAGCGCGGTCGCAGGAAGTGACCACCGCCGCCCCTCGGGGTGGGGCCCCGCCCGGTCACCTCAGTGGTGGTGACCGTGGCGGGGCGCCGGGGGCAGTGCGGGCAGGTGCCAGGCGGGCGTGTGCCACGAGGCGGTCGGCCGCTCCTCGTCACGCCAGGATCCCGTGCCCGTGCCGTGCACCGTGCCGAACCCCACGAACCGCAGTTCCTCCTCGCCCGTGCGGTCGCCTGGCAGCGCGCGGAAGAGTCTGCGGTACTCCGCGTACAGCGAGTCGTAGATGGGTGTCGACCCTTCCGGTGACGTGCTGTGCGGCGACCGCATCCTGGGGACGACGAAGGTCCCCGAAGGGGCGGGCACCCGGCTGCTGCCGTGGTGGGCGGGGTGGGCTCGGAGAGGCTCGTATTGCTGCACGTCTGCCCAACGACCGTGCGGCGTGCCGGATGCGGGCCCGTGCGGCGAATGACCTGATCGCAGGGGCCGCCACCCGCCGCTCACGCCGTGGCTCCCGGTGCGCCGCAGCGGTTCATGTGCCCGCCAGCGGCATCGTTCCTGCGACCAGGAGGCCGCCGGCAGCCGCCTTCTCCAACGCCTCCCGGAGCAGGTCCTCGCGGGGCTGCTGGCCGATGGAGCCGGCGGGCGCCGCGTAGACCAGCACGGTGTGGCTCTTGGCTGCCGCCGTGCGCCAGCCGTCGGTCACGGCGAGCGGCTGGTGGGCCTGCCACCATGCGACCGGCTGGGCTCCGGGGGAGGCGGGGGGCTGCAGGATGGCGTGCAGCTGGCCCATGGCCAGCAGCACCGACCATCCGGCGACCGGTGAGGGCTGCCGGGCCACGTCGTCGACCGGCAGGAAGCCGTGCTCGATCAGCAGTGGCAGGAAGTCGTCGCCCGGGCCGTCGGAGCCGGGGCGGGCGATGGGCCCCGTCGGCTCGACCACGATGGCCGGATGCAGCGTGTCGTCGAGGAGCACCTGCCCGCACGTCACGCCGAGCACGGCCTGCCTGGCGGCCGGTTGGGGGCCGGGGCCGGCCTGCGGCGCGGCGGGGGCCGCCGCCGCTGCCTGGCCTGGGTCGTGGCCCGGCCCGGTGCCGGGTTCGCCGGCGGTCAGCGTGCGGACGGCACCCTGGAGCTGGTCCTCGGAGACGGTGACCACCTGGGAGGGGATGCACGCGGCGTGCGCGAAGGCGAGGACGGCCGTCTCCTCACCGACGAACAGCACGGTGCTGGTGCGCTCGTGGCGGGGGTTGCCACGGGTGCGGCACGAGGTGCAGTCGTACTCTCCCGGGGTGTTCTCTCCGGCGAGCAGCCTGTCGGCTTCTGCTTCGCCGATCTCGGCGCGTACGGCGTCGCTGACATCGAGCATGGGGGACACGGGGACTCCTGGCTTTCGGTTCGGCGTTCGCCTGGACAACGGGCGGCCTGTGGTAACAGTCACGCGCGGGCGCGTGACGCCCCTCCGTGTCCGCCGGTATCCGGTCACGTACGCGGGGCACGGGCTCACGCACCGTCAACGGACCGGCAGGGGACGGGAGTTCGACTCGTGAAGTGACTCACAGCGAGCGCACCCCCCTGTCAACTACTGCCCGGATTGCGGGCCTTTGGGGGTGTCCGAAAATCGTTGTTATACCGAGTAACCAGCATCTGACCTGGTCAGATGAGGATCTGGTTTCAATTCGGGCGAGGTGCCCCATACATTTCACGACGGTGCAACGCGCACCACCCGGGACAGGCGGAACGAGAGCGGGCGTCAGGTGCGCCCCGCCACTCGTCCGCTCGGGGGGAACGAGGGGGACCCCGGGTTCGTGGAGAGGGTTTGATTTGTTCAAGCGTCGTACAGCAGCGGTGCTCACGGGTGCCGGTATCGCCGCCCCGCTCGCCCTGCTCGCCGCGATGGCTCCGACGGCCTCGGCGGCGTCGAACGACGGAGTGTGGGACCGCATCGCCCAGTGCGAGAGCGGTGGGAACTGGCAGACCAACACCGGCAACGGGTACTACGGCGGTCTTCAGTTCTCGAACAGCACATGGCAGGCCTACGGTGGCGGCTCCTACGCCTCCACCGCCGACAAGGCCAGCAGGTCGCAGCAGATCGCCGTGGCCACCAAGGTGCAGCAGGCGCAGGGCTGGGGAGCCTGGCCCAACTGCTCCGCGAAGGCGGGGGCCTCCGGTACGCCACCGCAGTCGGCCCCGGTACCGGACCAGAGCCGGAATCAGAACCAGAGCCAGAATCCGAGCCAGAGCGGGCAGCAGTCGCAGGACCGCCCCGCCACGCACCCCGACCGCAGTGCGGTGCGCGGCGGTTCCGGTGACTACACCGTGAAGTCCGGCGACACCCTCGGCTCCATCGCGGCAGCGCACGGGAAGGGCTGGAAGGACCTCTACACCGCCAACAAGGACGTCATCGGCTCCGATCCCGACTTCATCGTCGTCGGCCAGCAGCTCGACGTCTGAGACGCCGAGCCGCTCATCGGCTGACCCCTCACCGAGGGAACAGCGGCCCCGCCGGGTCATGCGTGCCCGGCGGGGCCGTGCTCGTGTCCGGCCGCGGCCTGAGCTCATGTCCGTGCCGGGCCCGTGCCGTGTCCGTGCTCGTATCCGTATGCGTATGCGTATCCGTATCCGTATCCGTATCCGTATCCGTATCCGTGCCGGGCCTTCGGGTCGCAGAGGAACGATCGGAGGAGGGGCGAAGTTCCCCGCACAAGGTCACAGAAGTGAAACCGTTCAGAACTCTTCTGAAACAACTTGATCAGAGCACCCAACCCTCCCAGGTACTTAACGGTCTAGCTTGGTGACAGTGCGGACAGAGGGGGACTGACCGCAAGGACGCGATGGACTCGGGTAAAATGCACATCTCCTTTTTGCTCCACAACGGGTACGCCATCGGGGGAACCGTCCGTACCACCTACAACCTGGCCCGCTGCCTCGCCGAACAACACGACGTGGAGGTCGTCTCGGTCTTCCGCACCCGCGACCGGCCGGTCTTCGACCCCGGGCCAGGGGTGAGGCTCCGCCACCTCGTCGACACCCGTGGTATGCGCACGCCCGCCGACCTGGGGGCCGAACACGCGCGGCCCGCCCGGGTCTTTCCGCAGGCCGACGGCAAGTACCCGATGTACAGCGGCCTGACCGACCGCCTCATCGGAGAACACCTGGCCGGCACCGACGCCGATGTCGTCATCGGCACCAGGCCCGGGCTCAACACCCACCTCGCCCGCCAGACCAGGCGCGGCCCGGTGCGTCTCGGCCAGGAACACCTCACCCTCGCGACCCACTCCCGCAACCTGAAGCTCGTGCTGCGCAGCGTCTACCCCCGGCTCGACGCGCTGACCACCGTCACCGAGGCCGACGCCGCCGACTACCGCCGCAAACTGCGCCTGCCCGGCGTCCGGATAGAGGCCGTCCCCAACAGCGTGCCGGCGCCGGGGGTCACCCCGGCCGACGGCAGCAGCAAGTGGGTCGTCGCCGCGGGGCGGCTCGCTCCCGCCAAGCGGTACGACCTGCTGATCAGGGCGTTCGCCAAGGTCGTGGCCGAGCGCCCCGACTGGCGTCTGCGCATCTACGGCGGTGGGCGCGAGAGACCCGGGCTGCGTTCCCTGATAGACGCACTCGGCCTCTACAACCACGTCTTCCTCATGGGCGCCATCCACCCCATCGAACCCGAGTGGGCCAAGGGGTCGATCGCCGCCGTCACCTCCAGTCTGGAGTCGTTCGGTATGACCATCGTCGAGGCCATGCGCTGCGGCCTCCCCGTCGTCGCCACGGACTGCCCGCACGGCCCCGCCGAGATCATCCGGCCCGGCGTGGACGGACGGCTCGTCCCGATGGGAGACGAGAACGCCGTCGCCTCAGCGCTGCTCGGGCTCATCAACGACGACGAACTGCGCCGCCGCATGGGCCAGGCCGCACTCGCCGACTCCGCGCGCTTCGACCCCGCCCGGATCGGAGCTCGCTACGAGTCGCTGATGCGGGACCTCGCCGGCAAGGGCAGCCGCGGGCTGCACCGCACCCGCGCCTCACTGCTGGGCGGGGCCTACGCCGTCAAGGACGCACTCAGGGGAACGGCGTACGCGACGGTCCAGACAGGACGCACGGCATGAGCGGCACCACCACCGAGACACCGACGAACGCGGCGAGCACCACGACCCTCGACGCCCCGCCCCCGGCACCCCTCCCCGCCGCCGGGGAGCAGCACCACCCGAACGCTGGAGAACCCGTGCCCGCACAGCCCGCCGAGCGCGGCCCGACAGCCGACTGCACCGCCGACAGCGCAGGCGGCCTCACCTTCGACGTACGGCTCCCGGCGGGTGTCTCGACCGGCGCGGACGCCGGGCTGCTGCTGCGCCGCCGCCCGGGCCCCTCAGGCGAGACCGAGGAGGTCAGGCTGCCGCTGGCGCCCGTGCAGGAGGCGACCGACGGCACGCTGCGTGCGGCGCTGCCCAGCACGGTCAGGCTCGGCGAGGGCCGCTGGAACGTCTTCCTCCTCCTGCCGGGGCGGCAGCCGCGCCGACTGGCACCGGGCATCAACGATCTGCGCTCCCTGGTGGACCGGGTCCCCCACGAGAGCCGTACCTGGCTGGGCGTCCGCATCCCGTACGCCACCAAGCACGGGAACCTCAGCGTCCGTTCCTGGATGCGCTGGCCGCACGCCGAGGCCGGGACGCTGTGCGTGCACGACGGCGGACTGGAACTGGCCGGGCGGCTCTACGGCGCCGAGGTGAAGCCGGCCGCCCGCCTGGAGGCCCGGCCCCGACGGGGGGAGGGCTCTCCGGTGCTGGTGGAGGTGGCCTCTTCGGCCGCCGATCCCCGGGAATTCACCGTCACGCTGCCGTACCCGGCGCTGGCAGGGCACCGGCTGTGGGATCTGTGGCTGCGTCCCGACGAGGGCGCTGAGGCGGTGCGCGTCGCCCGGATCCTCGACGACGTCGCCGACAAGAAGCGGATCTTCACCTACCCGGCACAGGCCGTGGAGGTCGCGGACGCGGCCGGTGCGAAGCCGGAGCTCACCGCGAAGCCCTACTACACGCTCAACAACGACCTGGCCGTGAGGGTCGACCGCACCGACCCCTGACCAACCGTGTCGCAGCAGGACCCCGCACAACCGCACCCGCCCCGCGCGACCAGGGCAGCCCGTTCCACCGCTCCGGCCCGGCAGGCGGAGGCGATCGAGCCGCTCGCGGACACCACCTGTCCGCGAGCGGTGCGAGACTGCGCCCATGCTGGAGACCTCCGCGCGACTGCTACGGCTGCTCTCACTGCTGCAGACCCACCGGGACTGGTCGGGGCCCGACCTCGCCGAGGAGTTGGGCGTCACCGCCCGCACCGTGCGTCGGGACGTCGACCGGCTGCGCGAGCTGGGCTACCCCGTCCACTCCACCAGCGGCACGGCAGGCGGCTACCAACTGGGCGCCGGCGCCCAGCTGCCGCCGCTGCTGCTGGAGGACGAGGAGGCCGTCGCCGTCGCGGTGGGGCTGCGCGGGGCGGCGGGCGGCGGCATCGAGGGCATCACCGACGCGTCGGCCCGCGCTCTCGCCAAGCTCGAACAGGTGCTCCCGCACCGGCTGCGCCGCAGAGTGGGTGCGCTCAGCGAGTTCACCGTGTCCGTGGCCGGTCCGCACTACGGCCCCGCGGTCGACTCCGCGGTGCTGACCGAACTCGCGCACGCCTGCCGCGACCACGAACGGCTGCGGTTCCGCTACGAGACGCACGACGGCACCCCCTCGCAGCGAACCGTCGAGCCGCACCGGCTGGTGACCACGCACCGGCGCTGGTACCTGGTCGGCTGGGACGTGGACCGGTCCGACTGGCGCACCTTCCGCGTCGACCGGATCACGCTGACTCCGCCGCACGGACCGCGGTTCGCCCCCCGGACGCCCCCGGCCGAGGACCTGGCGGTGTGGGTGTCCGAGGGCGTGTCAACCCGCGTGTATCCCGCCCGGGTCACGGTGCTGGTGCGCGCCCCCATGGAGCGGGCGGCCGAGCGGATATCGCTGACGTCCGGGACGCTGGAGCCGGTCGACGAGGAGACGTGTCTGCTGCGCACCGGCGGACCCACGCTGGAGATGGTCGCCGTGCACGTGTTGATGCTCGGCTTCGACTTCGAGGTGCGCGAGCCGGAGGAGTTGAGAGCGTACGTCGGCGCGTTGCGCGACCGGTTGTCCCGCTCTCTGGAAGGCCGGGCGACACCGCGCATATAGCAGGACCGGCACACTTCGGCATCTCTTCCGACTGTCTTAAGGAGACCTTCGCCTCCCGTTCCGGAATTCATGAGAATGGATCCGTCGCCGCTATTTCCGCACGCCCGGACGGAATGCGGAAGCCGTCGAATTGAGGCCGCGCAGAAGGCACGTACGAGTGACACCGGTAACCACTGGCCGTGCACAGCGTGTTGTGACACAAGCGTGACGACGCCGGGATGCGGCCCGTACTCGCCGATGCGACCCGTGCTTGCCGGGTGTGCGTACCCTGCGCATACGGTGGCCCCATGGCACCCGAATCCGTGCACCCCCAGCGCCCCGACGACGACCCGGAGACCTACGTGGGCCAGGCCGCCCAGGAGGCGGAGCGCCGCGCCCGCGAACGCGGCTGGACCAGCGTGCGGCAACTGGAACCGGACGCGATCATCACCATGGAGTACGTCGTCGGGCGGCTCAACCTGGCGGTCAAGGACGGCCAGGTGGTGCGCTGCTGGCAGGGCTGACCAGCGGCGAAGCGGCCCGTTCCGGGCTCAGTAGCGCGACGCCGGAGCGCGTGTCTCGTCGGCCGCGCGGGGCATCGCGGCGCTGCGGTTGCCCGAGCCGGAGTCCTGCGCGGGCACCCGGGGGCCGACCAGTTTCCCTCGGGTGGAGACCGGCTGCCCCGTGGCGGAGGAGGCGGGCGCGGGTGCCAGCCGTGAACCTGCCGTGGTGAACCGTTCACGCAGCGCGAAGAGGAAGGCCTCCACCCGTACGATCGCCGGCTCGCACCAGGGCAGCCCCAGCAGGATCAGCAGCCCGGCGGCCCAGCCCAGCAACACGTCGCTCACCCAGTGCGTACCGAGGTAGACGGTGGTGGCGCCCACGCCGAGGGCGAAGACGGCCCCGACGACGGACAGCCATCGTCTCGCGAGCGGCGTGGTGGCCAGGTAGGCGAGGATGCCCCAGGTCACGACGGCGTTGGCGGTGTGGCCCGAAGGAAATATATCGCCGCCCTTGAGCAGCTCCGCCGAGCCGATCTCCGTCGCGTAGTGCGGCCCCAGCCGCCCCAGGCCGATCTTGACGGCGCCGACCGAGACGTTGAGCAGCAGGAGGGCGAAGGCCAGCGCCAGCAGTGGCCGCAGTGTGCGCTGCCGCCAGGAGCGCCAGCCCAGCCAGGCGGCCACCAGCACCGCCGTCGGTCCGCGCTGCCCCAGCACCACGAAGGCGTCCAGGAAGCCGTGGATGGCGGGCCACTGCTTGTACGGGCGGAAGAGCATGACCTGCCAGTCGAGCTGGACGAGCCACGTCGTGCCCAGGACGGCGACCACGATCGCCAGGTAGAAGGCGACCGTGACGCTGAACAGACCCAGCCGGACGCGGCTCATCCGCGGGAACGGGCCGCAGGGGCGGTGAGGCTCCTGCTCCAGCCGGGAGAAGATTCGGTCGGTACGCACCTAATCGAGATTACCGCGCGTGAAGAGTGCGTTCGGCGAGGGCGGGCTCTTCGTGATGCCGATGTGATGTGCAAAAGCGCCCCGTGCGGGCTTAGGTTCTGTTTATCTCGGTCGATTCCCGGGCCGATTGATTGTGGTGAGGCGGCCGTGAAGCGACGTGAGTCACAGGCCGGTTGACGGCAATTCCCGCCATTCCCCGGACGCTGTACGGCTTTCCACGGCTGCCGGGGTGGGGAGGGGCGGGCGCCTGCCGTGGTGCGCTCGGCACCGCCGCGATCCGGGCGGCGTGCTCGGGGTCAGGGCGGTCCGGAGCCGTTCAGCCACCAGGCGCCGTAGACGGACGAGGCCGCCGCGAGCGCGCCGAGGGCGAGCGCCGCGCGGGCGGGCCGGCAGCGGGACAGCGCAGCCGCCCAGGGCAGCAGCAAGGGGAACGCGGGCAGCAGCAGCCGCGGCTTGGAGCCGAAGTAGCCCTTGGCGCACAGGGCGAGCACCACCACGATCCCCGCGTACACCAGCAGGGCGCCAGGCTGCCGCTGCCGCACGCACAGCACGCACAGCCACAGGACCAGGGCGACGCCCGCCAGCAGCCCCAGGCCGCCGAAGAACGTGCCTCGCAGGTTGTCCCAGACGAAGCAGGCGAACGCCCAGCCGCCGTCGAACCCGTTGCCCCACTGGCCCTGGACGTCCAGATACCCGGTGACACTTCCGGTCCGGACGCCCACCCACGCGACGAACCCGAACCACCCCGCCGGGGCGAGCAGCAGCCCCAGCGCCATGCGCGCCCCGGGCCCCTGCCGCCGGCGCCACAGCTCGCGCAGCGCAGCGCACCACACCGCCGCCACCACCGCGGCGCCCACAGGGCGGGTCAGCCCCGACAGCGCCGCCAGCGTCCCGGCCCACACCCAGCGACCGGTCAGCGCCGCCCACAGTGCCCAGGCCGCGAGCGCGGTGAACAGTGACTCGCTGTAGGCCATCGACTGCACCACGCCGACCGGTACCGCTCCCCACAGCACGGCCAGGCAGACCCCGGCACGGGGCCCGTGCAGCCGCTCGCCGATCAGGTAGAGCGCCCACGCCGTGGCCAGCGAGGCGACCGCGCTCACCAGCAGGCCCGCGTCGGGGGCCGAGAGCGGCGAGAGCTGTGCGAGGCCGCGCTCGAGGGCCGGAAGCAGCGGAAAGAACGCCAGGTCGGAGTGGATACCGCCCTCGGGCAGGTGCACCTGGTAGCCGTACCAGCCCTCGGCGACCCGGGTGTACCAGAGCGAGTCCCAGCGGGCCGCCAGCAGCGTGTGCGGGCTGGTGCCCCGCGCCGCGCTCCAGACCGCCAGCACGACCAGCCCCAGCGCGCGCACCCCCGCGTACGCCAGCACGGCGGTGGCGACCCGGCGACACCCCTTCGCACGAACGCTCGGGGGAACGTCCGTACGGTTTCGGAGGTGGCCGGCCTCGGCGAGTTCAGTCATCCGGACGATTATTGGTCACCGCTCGCGCGCCCCGAGCGCCGGGAGCGAACCCCCCGGAGGACTGGGCGGACCGGGCAGAACGCGAAAACCACTGGAAACCGGCCGTCATGCGGGCCCGTCACCCGGGCAGATGCACTGACGCCGCTACACCCGTTGAATGGGGGAGCGGTGGACGCCCGCTGCGACTCGCGTACGCTAACCGGCACTCGCCCCTCCACACCGGGCCGACGCCGACGCCGAACGGGCCACGCGGGCAGCACGCCGCCCCAGGCAACCGTCCCACCCCCCAGGCGGCCGGCCCGCGGGTGCGAGAGCAACAGGAGGTGCTGTACATGTCCGGGACGACCACGGCCATATCGCGGCAGGCGGCGGACGTCCCCAATGGCGGAGCGGGCAGGCGCCGGACCGGCGGACAGGCCAACCGATGGGTCGTGCTCGTCGTCCTGTGCGCGAGCCTGCTCCTGGTGGCCGTCGACGCCACCGTGCTGCACGTCGCCGTCCCCGCCGTCTCCGAGGACCTGCGCCCCGGCTCCATCGAACTGCTGTGGATCGTCGACGCCTACCCCCTGGTCTGCGCGTCACTGCTGATCCTCTTCGGCACGCTCGGTGACAAGATCGGCACCCGCAGAGTGCTGCTGTTCGGCTACACCCTCTTCGCCGTCGCCTCGGCCCTCGCCGCCTACGCGCACACCGCGGGCGTCCTGATCGGCGCCCGAGCCCTGCTCGGCGTCGGCGGCGCCATGATCATGCCCGCCACCCTCTCGATCCTCCGCCAGGTCTTCCCCGACCGCCGCGAGCGCGCCCTGGCCGTCGGCATCTGGAGCGCCGTCGCGGCCGTCGGCGCGGCCGTCGGCCCCCTGGTCGGCGGCGCGCTGCTGGAGCACTTCTGGTGGGGCTCGGTCTTCCTGATCAACCTTCCCCTGATGGCGGTCAGCCTGCCGCTGGGACGCTGGCTGCTGCCCGAGTCCGCCACCGGCAGCGAGGGACCGTGGGACGTCCTGGGCGCCCTGATGGCCGCCGCGGGACTCTTCGGCGTGATACTCGGCGTCAAACAGGCCGGTGGCGGCGAACTGCTCTCCCCCCTGTGCTGGCTCCCCCTCGCCGTCGGAGCCGCGCTGATCACCCTGTTCGTCCGCCGCCAGCGCCGGCGCACCCAGCCGCTCATCGACTTCGGCACCCTCACCCGCGCCGCCTTCGGTACCTCCGTCGGCTGCATCGTGCTGACCGTGCTGGCGCTCGTCGGCCTCGCCCTGATAGCCGCCCAGTACCTCCAGCTCGTCCTCGGCCTCTCCCCGCTGGAGACCGGCCTGCGGCTGCTGCCGCTGTCCGTCGCCGCCATCGCCGCCGGACTGCTCGGCTCACGGCTGCTGGCACTGCTCGGCCCGCGCACGATGGTCGCGCTCGGCTTCGTGGCCACCGCCGTCGCCGTGCTCTGCCTCGTCGGCGTGGGCCAGGAGGACCGTCCTGGACTCCTCGTCGGCGGCTTCGTGCTGCTCGGCTTCGGGCTGGAGACGACGCTCTTCGGCTGCTACGAGTCGATGCTCAGCGAGGCCCCCGCCGAACAGTCGGGCGGCGCGGCGGCCGTCGGCGAGACCGCCTACCAGCTCGGCGCCGGTATCGGCATCGCCCTCCTCGGAAGCGTCATGAACGCCGCCTACGGGCCGGGCGTCCGGGACGCGGCCGACCGCTTCGGCGTCCCCGGCAGCGACGGCACCGACGCCAGCCACTCCCTGGGCGAGGCGTACGGGGTCGCCGACCGTCTCGGCGGCAGTACCGGCGAGGCGCTCAAGGAGGCGGCACGCGCCTCGTTCGTGACGGGCCTGCACGTGACGCTGCTGGTCAGCGCGGCGCTGCTGCTCCTCGGGGCGTTGGCGGCGCTGCGGTTGCCGCGCCATATGGAGGGGGCGGGGGCCGGGCAGGACGGGCTGCCCGGCGTCGGGCAAGACGGTACGTCCGACGTCGGGGAGGACGGTGTGTCCGGTGG
>NZ_JASKYT010000192.1:0-12580 GCF_041028275.1 Streptomyces sp. PU-14G | reverse complement strand
ATGCAGGCCACAGCAGTGCGATTGGCCCTTTTCGCAGGTGACCTCGGTCCACAACAGCCCCCCCCCCCCCCCCCCCCCCCCCCCCCCCCCCCCCCCCCCCCCCCCCCCCCCCCCCCCCCCCCCCCCCCCCCCCCCCCCCCCCCCCCCCCCCCCCCCCCCCCCCCCGTCCGCCGTCCATCCACTCATCCCCCCCCCCCCCCCCCCCCCCCCCCCCCCCCCCCCGGACGGGGGCGGGGCAGCGACATGCAGGCCACAGCAGTGCGATTGGCCCTTTTCGCAGGTGACCTCGGTCCACAACAGTGGCAGGCGGACCCGGTGAGGGTCCGCCGTCCATCCCCTCATCGCCCCTTTCAGCGAGGTCGAACGTGTCAACTCCGTCCACCACCACAGCAACCTCGGAGCCCGCAGCTGTCCAGCCCGAGACCGGTACAGCACGCGTCAAGCGGGGCATGGCCGAGCAGCTCAAGGGCGGCGTGATCATGGACGTCGTCACTCCGGAGCAGGCGAAGATCGCCGAGGACTCCGGCGCCGTCGCCGTCATGGCGCTGGAGCGTGTCCCCGCCGACATCCGCAAGGACGGCGGGGTGGCCCGGATGTCCGACCCCGACATGATCGAGGGCATCATCGGCGCCGTGTCCATCCCCGTGATGGCCAAGTCCCGCATCGGCCACCTCGTGGAGGCGCAGGTCCTCCAGGCGCTCGGTGTCGACTACATCGACGAGTCCGAGGTCCTCACCCCGGCCGACGAGGTCAACCACAGCGACAAGTTCGCCTTCACCACGCCCTTCGTCTGCGGCGCCACCAACCTCGGCGAGGCGCTGCGCCGTATCGCCGAGGGCGCGGCCATGATCCGCTCCAAGGGGGAGGCGGGCACCGGCAACGTCGTCGAGGCCGTCCGGCACATGCGCCAGATCAAAAGCGAGATCGGCAAGCTGACCGTCCTGGACGGCAACGAGCTCTACGCCGCGGCCAAGGAGCTGCGCGCCCCCTACGAGCTGGTCAAGGAGGTCGCGGTCGCGGGCAAGCTGCCGGTCGTCCTCTTCTCCGCCGGCGGCGTGGCCACCCCGGCGGACGCGGCGCTGATGCGGCAGCTCGGCGCGGAGGGCGTCTTCGTCGGCTCCGGCATCTTCAAGTCGGGCGACCCGGCCAAGCGCGCCGCCGCCATCGTGAAGGCCACCACCTTCTACGACGACCCCAAGATCGTCGCGGACGCCTCCCGCGGTCTCGGCGAAGCAATGGTCGGCATCAACTGCGACACGCTCCCCGAGACCGAGCGCTACGCGTCGCGGGGCTGGTGACCCACAGGCCGGGACCCGGCACCCGCTCCCGGAAGGACCCTGAGCATCATGTCTGAGCCGACCATTGGCGTCCTCGCCCTCCAGGGCGACGTCCGCGAACACCTGGCCGCCCTCGCGGCGGCGGGGGCGCGGCCCCTGAAGGTGCGCCGCCCGCAGGAGCTGGACGAGGTGGCGGGCCTCGTCATCCCGGGCGGCGAGTCCACCACGATCAGCAAGCTGGCCACCGCCTTCGGCCTCATGGCCCCGCTCCGCGAGCGGGTGGCGGGCGGCATGCCCGCGTACGGTTCGTGCGCCGGGATGATCATGCTGGCGGACAAGATCCTCGACCCCCGTTCGGGACAGGAGACGGTGGGCGGCATCGACATGATCGTGCGCCGCAACGCCTTCGGGCGGCAGAACGAGTCCTTCGAGGCGGCCGTCGAGATGGCGGCCGTCGACGGAGGTCCCGTGGAAGGTGTCTTCATCCGCGCCCCCTGGGTCGAGTCCACGGGCGCGGCGACGCAGACGCTGGCCTCCTACGAAGGGCACCCGGTGGCCGTCCGCCAGGGCAACCTGCTGGCCACCGCCTTCCACCCGGAGCTGACCGGTGACCACCGGGTGCACGCGCTGTTCACACGGATGGTGCGGTCCGCGGCGTGAGCGCCGCGCGGGCAGGGGCGCGGAGCCCGCGAAGGGGACGTGAGCACACCGAGCCGCTGGCGGTAGGATCTCCGCGTCGAGAGAAGTTGGGACTGTGAAGGAGCGAGGCTGTGTCCGGCCACTCTAAGTGGGCAACCACCAAGCACAAGAAGGCCGTGATCGATGCCAAGCGCGGCAAGCTCTTCGCGAAGCTGATCAAGAACATCGAGGTCGCGGCGCGGATGGGCGGCGCCGACCCGGATGGCAACCCCACCCTCTATGACGCCATCCAGAAGGCGAAGAAGCAGTCGGTTCCCAACAAGAACATCGACAGCGCGGTCAAGCGTGGCGCGGGCCTCGAGGCCGGCGGCGCCGAGTACGAGACGATCATGTACGAGGGCTACGGCCCCAACGGCGTCGCCGTCCTCGTCGAGTGCCTGACGGACAACCGCAACCGCGCCGCGTCCGACGTGCGTGTCGCCATGACCCGCAACGGCGGTTCGATGGCGGACCCGGGGTCGGTGTCGTACCTGTTCAACCGCAAGGGCGTCGTCATCGTCCCCAAGAACGGCCTCAGTGAGGACGACATCCTCGGTGCCGTTCTCGAAGCGGGCGTCGAGGAGGTCAACGACCTCGGCGAGAACTTCGAGGTGCTCAGCGAGGCGACCGACCTCGTCGACGTGCGCACCGCGCTCGTCGACGCCGGAATCGACTACGACTCCGCCGAGGCCAGCTTCGTCCCCAGCATGCAGGTGGAGCTGGACGAGGAGGGTGCGCGCAAGATCTTCAAACTGATCGACGCGCTCGACGACAGCGACGACGTGCAGAACGTCTTCGCCAACTTCGACGTCCCGGACGACGTGATGGCGAAGGTCGACGCGTAGCGCTCCACCCGGCCCGGGCAGCCGTCCGGGCCGACGATCACGGCACAGGTTCCAGGCGGCCCGGCGGAGACACCTTCCGCCGGGCCGTCGGCTCATGTCGGTGCTCCCCGATAACCTGCGGGAACACGGACACGGATGCTCGAAGAGCTCAGCGGGGAAGGGGGACGGCGGTGCGCGTGCTGGGAGTCGACCCGGGGCTGACCCGCTGCGGCGTCGGCGTGGTCGAGGGCGTCGCGGGCCGGCAGCTGACCATGGCGGGCGTGGGCGTGATCCGCACGCCCGCCGAGGCGGAAGTCCCCGACCGGCTGGTGCTCATCGAGCGGGGGATGGAGGAGTGGCTGGACGCGCACCGCCCCGAAGCGGTCGCGGTGGAGCGCGTGTTCACCCAGCACAACGTCCGCACCGTCATGGGCACGGCCCAGGCCAGCGCCGTCGCCATGCTGTGCGCTGCCAGGCGGGGGCTTCCGGTCGCGCTGCACACCCCCAGCGAGGTCAAGGCCGCCGTCACCGGCTCGGGACGCGCGGAGAAGGCCCAGGTCGGCGCGATGGTGACCCGCGTGCTGCGGCTCGCCGCGCCGCCGAAACCCGCGGACGCGGCGGACGCACTGGCGCTGGCGATCTGCCACATCTGGCGCGGCCCTGCGAGCAACCGGCTCCAGCAGGCCGCCGCCGCGCGGCAGTCCCCTTCCGCAACCCGTACGCCGCACAGGAACCGTGCGCAGCACCAGAAAGGCACCGTCCGATGATCGCCTTCGTCTCAGGGCCTGTCGCCGCTCTCGGCCCCGACTCCGCCGTGATCGAGGTCGGCGGAGTCGGCATGGCTCTCCAGTGCACCCCGGGCACGCTGGCCGGGCTGCGGGAGGGCGAGCCCGCCCGCCTGGCCACCTCGCTCGTCGTGCGCGAGGACTCACTGACGCTCTACGGCTTCGCGCAGGACGACGAACGGCAGGTCTTCGAACTGCTGCAGACGGCCAGCGGGGTGGGGCCCCGGCTGGCGCAGGCCATGCTCGCGGTGCACAGCCCCGAGGCGCTGCGGGTCGCCGTCGCCGGCGGGGACGAGAAGGCGCTGACCGCCGTGCCCGGCATCGGCAAGAAGGGCGCGCAGAAGTTGCTGCTGGAGCTGAAGGACAGGATCGGCGCGCCGCTGGGCACGGCCGCCGCCCCGCGGACCGCCGCCGCCTCGGCCGCCGCCGGCTGGAGGGAGCAACTCCACGCCGCTCTCGTCGGACTGGGGTACGCCACCCGCGAGGCGGACGACGCCGTCGTGGCGGTGGCGCCGCAGGCCGAGGCGGACGGGGGTTCACCCGATGTGGGGGTTCTGCTGAAGTCCGCCCTGCAGTCGCTGAACCGGGCACGGTGACGCCATGACGCACGAGGACCGACTGGTGGACGCCCAGGCCGAGGACGAGGAGCAGGCGGTGGAGGCCGCGCTGCGCCCCAAGCAGTTGGGGGAGTTCATCGGGCAGCCCAAGGTGCGCGAGCAGCTGGACCTGGTGCTGCGGGCGGCGAGGGCGCGCGGCGGCACCGCCGACCACGTGCTGCTGTCGGGGGCGCCGGGGCTCGGCAAGACGACACTGTCGATGATCATCGCCGCGGAGATGGGCGCCCCCATCCGCATCACCTCGGGCCCGGCCATCCAGCACGCCGGGGACCTCGCCTCGATCCTCTCCTCCCTCCAGGAAGGCGAGGTGCTCTTCCTCGACGAGATCCACCGGATGTCCCGCCCGGCCGAGGAGATGCTCTACATGGCCATGGAGGACTTCCGCGTCGACGTGATCGTCGGCAAGGGGCCCGGCGCCACGGCCATTCCGCTGGAGCTGCCGCCGTTCACCCTCGTCGGCGCCACCACCAGGGCCGGGCTGCTGCCCCCGCCGCTGCGGGACCGCTTCGGCTTCACCGCCCACATGGAGTTCTACGAGCCGGCCGAGCTGGAGCAGGTGGTGCGCCGCTCCGCACAGCTGCTGGAGGTGCGCACCGACCCAAAGGGCGCCGTGGAGATCGCCGGGCGCTCCCGCGGCACGCCGCGCATCGCCAACCGGCTGTTGCGCAGGGTCAGGGACTACGCACAGGTCAAGGCGGACGGCGTCATCACCCGGCAGATCGCCTCCGCGGCCCTGGAGGTGTACGAGGTGGACGAGCGCGGCCTCGACCGGCTCGACCGCGCGGTGCTCGGTTCCCTGCTGAAACTCTTCGGCGGCGGGCCCGTGGGCCTGTCCACGCTGGCCGTCGCGGTCGGCGAGGAGCGTGAGACAGTGGAAGAGGTGGCCGAGCCGTTCCTCGTCCGCGAGGGGCTGCTGGCCCGGACACCGCGTGGCCGTGTCGCCACCCCCGCCGCATGGGCTCACCTGGGGCTCACCCCGCCTCAGCAGACCCCGCGGGGGGCCTTCGGAGGACCTGGACAGCAGGGTCTGTTCGGAGGGTGACGGTGCGCGTACGCGTCGGGCCAGGAACCTCGGTGCCATGCTTGACGTTGTTCCATCGGCGAAGGCTCGCTTAGACTCCGCCGACGCCCTCCCTCTGCGGAGGCCTGCCCACCCCGAATACCCAGGCCGCTGAGACGCGGCCATGCGAAGGAACTCTTCCGCCGTGGATCCTATTGCTCTGCTCCCGTTCATCGTGATCATCGGGGCCATGTTCCTGATGACCCGCTCCGCCAAGAAGAAGCAGCGTCAGGCCGCGCAGATGCGTGACCAGATGCAGCCCGGCACGGGCATTCGGACCATTGGGGGCATGTACGCCGTCGTCAAGGAGATCCGGGAGGACACCGTCCTCGTGGAGATCGAGCCCGGCACGCACGCGCTGTTCGCCAAGAACGCCATTGGCGCCGTGCTCTCCGATGAGGAGTTCGACCGCATCACGAACGGTCCCGAGGGCGAGGAGTTCGACGTCGACACGGTCGTTCCGGACGACGCCTCCTCGCTGACCGAGAGCGGGGAGACCTCCGACGCGAAGCTGGATCTCGCCAAGAAGGACGCCAAGGGCGCCGAGGACGCCGAGGACAAGGACGCGGACGAGGCGCAGGCCGCCGAGTCGTCCGAGAAGCCGGAGGCGGAGGCGGCCAAGGCCGACACCGCCGAGTCCAAGGACCGCAAGCGGGACGAAGACGCCGACTCCAAGTAAGGTCGGCGCCGCCGGGCCGGGGCTCGACCCGACCGCAGGCCGGGGGCACCCCCTTGCCGAGGGTCGGGAGCCCCAGGGCCCGGCGGCGTAGCACGTCCACAGACCACTTCGCGCGCCGCTGTGCCGCGCCCGGCCGAACTCGGGGGGCGGCACGGGCGGTTGGACAGGGAGAAACGAGAAGGTGGCAGCACCGAAGAGGGGCCGCAAGGCCTCCGGCGCCATGGGGAGGCCGTGGCGCTCCCTAGTGCTCATTTTGCTGGTCACGGCCGGGCTGGTCGCGGGGATGTTCGTCTCCGGCCACAAGTCTCCGCGCCTGGGTATCGACCTCGCGGGCGGTACCAGCATCACGCTCGAGGCCAAGAACCAGCCCGGCAAGCCCAACGCGATCAACAAGACCAACATGAACACCGCCGTCGGCATCATCGAGCAGCGGGTCAACGGTCTTGGTGTGTCGGAGGCCGAGGTCCAGACGCAGGGCGATCGGCACATCATCGTCAACATCCCCAAGGGCACCAACTCCCAGCAGGCGCGCGAGCAGGTGGGCACCACGGCCCAGCTCTCCTTCCGCCCCGTGCTGACGCTCGCTCAGGTCGGCAAGGGCCAGCAGCCGCCCCAGCCCAACCCGTCGTCGTCCGGCTCCGGCAAGAAGTCCGACAAGGGCTCGGGCGAGAGCGCGGACAAGGGTGGCGACAAGAGCTCCGGTGAGAGCGCGGAGAAGGGCTCGGACAAGGGCTCCGGCGAGAGTGCGGACAAGGGCTCAGGACAGGAAGAAGGCGGACAGGGCGGGCAGGGCCGCGCCGTCACCGAGGGCCTGACGGCCAAGACCGCTCCCGAGGACCCCACTCCGACCCCCACCAAGTCCGGCGGCAAGAAGGAGACCCCCGACCCCTCGAC
Organism: Streptomyces sp. PU-14G; assembly: GCF_041028275.1. Lineage (NCBI taxonomy): Bacteria > Bacillati > Actinomycetota > Actinomycetes > Kitasatosporales > Streptomycetaceae > Streptomyces > Streptomyces sp. PU-14G. The sequence continues at coordinate 5,766 of NZ_JASKYT010000192.1, read as the reverse complement.
GCCGCCGCAGCAGCCGCAGCAGCCCGGGGTCCCCGCCGACCTCGCCAAGAAGCTGAACGCGCTCGACTGCAGCACCAAGGAAGCCCGCGCCAAGGCCAGCGAGAAGGCCTCGAGCTCCAAGGGCTCGCAGCCGATCGTCGCCTGTGACGCCAAGGAGCCGATCAAGTACGCGCTCGGCCCGGTCGCCGTCCAGGGCAAGAACGTCGACAAGGCGAAGGCGGTCTTCGACCAGCAGCGCAGCCAGTGGATCGTCCAGATGTCGTTCAACGACAAGGGCTCCGACCAGTTCGGCGACATCACCGGCAAGCTCTCCAAGAAGCCGCAGCCGCAGAACCAGTTCGCCATCACGCTGGACGGTCAGGTCCAGTCCGCGCCGACCGTGCGCGAGAAGCTGACGAACAACGCGGAGATCTCCGGCAGTTTCACCCAGGAGTCCGCGCAGGAGCTGGGCAACATCCTCTCCTACGGTGCGCTGCCGCTCTCCTTCGAGGAGTCCGACGTCACCACCGTCACCGCCGCGCTGGGCAGCGACCAGCTGACGGCCGGTCTGATCGCGGGCGCCATCGGCCTCGCCCTGGTGGTCCTCTACCTGCTGTTCTACTACCGGGGACTGTCGCTGATCGCGATCCTGAGCCTGCTCGTCTCCGCCGTCCTGACCTACGCGATCATGACGCTGCTGGGCCCCGCGATGGGCTTCGCGCTGAACCTGCCGGCGGTCTGCGGCGCCATCGTCGCCATCGGCATCACGGCGGACTCGTTCATCGTCTACTTCGAACGCATCAGAGACGAGGTGCGCGAGGGCCGCACGCTGCGGCCCGCGGTCCAGCGGGCCTGGCCGCGCGCCCGGCGCACGATCCTGGTGGCCGACTTCGTCTCGTTCCTCGCCGCCGTGGTGCTGTTCATCACCACCGTCGGCAAGGTGCAGGGCTTCGCGTTCACGCTGGGCCTGACCACCGCACTCGACGTCGTCGTGGTCTTCTTCTTCACCAAGCCGGTCATGACGTTGCTCGCGCGCAGGAAGTTCTTCTCCGACGGACACCCCTGGTCCGGACTCGACCCCAAGCGGCTCGGAGCCAGGCCACCCCTGCGGCGCGGCCGGCGCACCGTCAGCACCGACACGAAGGAGGCGTGAGATGTCCCGTCTCGGCAATCTCGGCGCCCGGCTCTACCGCGGCGAGGTCGGCTACGACTTCATCGGGCACCGCAAGATCTGGTACGGCGTCTCGATCCTGATCACCATCACGGCGATCGTCGGGCTCGTCGTCCGCGGCCTCCACATGGGCATCGAGTTCGAGGGCGGCGCCGTCTTCACGACGCCCAAGACGTCCGCCTCGGTCCAGCAGACCACGGACGCCGCGGAGAAGGTCTCGGGCCACCAGGCCATCGTCCAGGCGCTCGGTGACGGCGGAAAGCGCATCCAGATCGCCGAGGTCGACACCAAGACCTCCACCGCGGTCAAGGAGAAGCTGGCCGAGGAGCTCAAGGTCGACGGAAACAAGATCGACGCCCAGCTGGTCGGCCCCAGCTGGGGCGAGCAGATCGCCAACAAGGCGTGGCAGGGCCTGGGGATCTTCATGATCCTTGTGGTGCTCTATCTCGCCATCGCCTTCGAGTGGCGGATGGCGCTGGCCGCCCTCATCGCCCTCATCCACGACATCACCATCACCGTCGGTGTCTACTCGCTGGTCGGCTTCGAGGTCACACCGGGCACCGTGATCGGCCTGCTGACGATCCTCGGCTACTCGCTCTACGACACGGTCGTCGTCTTCGACGGCCTGAGAGAGAGCAGCAAGAACGTCACCAAGCAGACCAAGTTCACCTACGCCGAGATCGCCAACCGCAGTATCAACGGCACGCTGGTGCGCTCCATCAACACCACCGTCGTCGCGCTGCTGCCGGTCGCGGGTCTGCTGTTCATCGGTGGCGGCATGCTCGGCGGCGGCATGCTCAACGACATCGCGCTCTCGCTGTTTGTCGGCCTGGCCGCTGGTGCCTACTCCTCGATCTTCATCGCCACCCCTCTGGTCTCCGACTTCAAGACGCGCACACCGGAGATGAAGGCTCTGGCCAGGCGCGTGCACACCAAGCGGGCCAAGGCGGCGGAGCGCGAGGCGCACGAGCCGGACGGGACGCCGGACGACGACGGCGACGAGGACGAGGACGGCCCCCGCGCGGACCGCGCCGGGCGTACCGCCGCCGGCGTCTCAGGACAGCGGCGGCAGCCACCCGCGCGTGGCCGCGGCAAGCCGTCCGGAAAGCGCAGGTGAGCGGGTGAGTACGCGAGAGTCCTCGACGGCCGCGCAGATCCCCGCGGCTGTGCGGGGGCTGCTGGCCGACCGGATCCACGACGTGGCCGACTATCCCAAGCCCGGGGTGATGTTCAAGGACATCACTCCGCTGCTGGCCGACGCCGAGGCGTTCTCCGTGCTCACGGACGTGCTGGCCGGGATCGCCCGGGAGCACGGCGCCACCAAGATCGTCGGTCTGGAGGCGCGCGGCTTCATCCTCGGAGCCCCGACGGCGGTCCGCGCCGACGTCGGTTTCGTGCCCGTCCGCAAGGCCGGCAAGCTCCCCGGCGCCACGCTCTCCCAGGCCTACGACCTGGAGTACGGCAGCGCCCGGATCGAGGTCCACGCCGAGGGGCTCGCCGAGGGCGACCGGGTGCTGGTGGTCGACGACGTGCTCGCCACCGGCGGGACCGCCGAGGCCTCCGTGCAGCTCCTGCGGCGTACCGGCGCCGAGGTCGTCGGCCTCGCCGTGCTGCTGGAGCTCGGCTTCCTGGAGGGACGCGGCAGGGTCGAGCGTGCTCTCGCGGGCGCGCCACTGGACGCCCTGCTCGCCGTCTGAGCGGCCCGCGCCCCGCCGTCCACCGCGGCACGAGGCGGCCCCCCGACACGTTGTCCGACGACGGGGAGGCCGCCACTCGCCTTCCTCCGCACCCTTCGAGGAGGGGCCGCGCCGCCGGGATGGCTACCATGGCAGTCCGACCTGGGGTCGACCGAGGAGTGCTCTTGCCAGACGAGGCCCAGCAGCTCACCGCAGCACAGCGCAAGGAAGCGGAGGCCGCCGGCGAGGCAGCGCAGCGCCGGCGGGGCGCCGCGTCCGACGGCGCGCTGCCCGCGAAGAGCGAGGGCACAGGACGGTCCCGTTCCGCCGACACCGCCACGCAGCAGGGCGGCAGCCCGCACAGTGGCTCGGGGCGGAGCGGCAAGAGCGCCGAGAACGGCTCCAGGGATCGCGTGGCGCCCGCGCGTGCCGTCTCCGGGGTCTCGGGCCGGTCCGGCTCCTCCAACCGCGTACGCGCCCGTCTGGCGCGCCTGGGGGTGCAGCGTTCCAGCCCCTTCAACCCGGTGCTGGAACCGCTGCTGCGGATAGTGCGCAGCAACGACCCCAAGATCGAGTCCACCACGCTGCGCCAGATCGAGCGGGCGTACCAGGTCGCCGAGCGCTGGCACCGCGGCCAGAAGCGCAAGAGCGGCGACCCGTACATCACCCACCCGCTCGCCGTCACCACCATCCTCGCCGAGCTCGGCATGGACCCCGCCACCCTGATGGCCGGGCTGCTGCACGACACCGTGGAGGACACCGAGTACGGCCTCGACACCCTCCGCCGCGACTTCGGCGACCAGGTGGCGCTGCTGGTCGACGGCGTCACCAAGCTGGACAAGGTCAAGTTCGGCGAGGCCGCACAGGCCGAGACGGTGCGCAAGATGGTCGTGGCCATGGCCAAGGACCCCCGCGTCCTGGTCATCAAGCTCGCCGACCGCCTCCACAACATGCGCACCATGCGCTACCTCAAGCGGTCGAAGCAGGAGCAGAAGGCCCGCGAGACGCTGGAGATCTTCGCGCCGCTCGCCCACCGGCTGGGCATGAACACCATCAAGTGGGAGCTGGAGGACCTCGCCTTCGCGATCCTCTACCCCAAGATGTACGACGAGATCGTGCGGCTGGTCGCCGAGCGGGCGCCCAAGCGGGACGAGTACCTCGCGCTGGTCACCGACGAGGTCCAGGCCGACCTGCGCGCGGCCCGCATCAAGGCCACCGTCACCGGACGGCCCAAGCACTACTACAGCGTCTACCAGAAGATGATCGTCCGCGGCCGGGACTTCGCGGAGATCTACGACCTGGTGGGCATCCGCGTCCTGGTGGACACCGTGCGGGACTGCTACGCCGCGCTGGGCACCGTCCACGCCCGCTGGAACCCGGTTCCCGGGCGGTTCAAGGACTACATCGCGATGCCCAAGTTCAACATGTACCAGTCGCTGCACACGACGGTCATCGGGCCCGGCGGCAAGCCCGTCGAACTGCAGATCCGCACCTTCGACATGCACCGCCGCGCGGAGTACGGCATCGCCGCGCACTGGAAGTACAAGCAGCAGGCCGTCGCCGGCGCCTCCAAGGTGCGCACCGATGTGCCCAAGGGGGGCGGCAAGGGCGGCGCCGCCGACGACACGATCAACGACATGTCGTGGCTGCGCCAACTCCTCGACTGGCAGAAGGAGACCGAGGACCCCGGCGAGTTCCTGGAGTCCCTCCGGTTCGACCTCTCCCGCAACGAGACCTTCGTCTTCACCCCCAAGGGCGACGTCATAGCACTGCCAGCCGGAGCCACACCGGTGGACTTCGCGTACGCCGTGCACACCGAGGTCGGACACCGCACCATCGGCGCCCGTGTCAACGGACGGCTGGTGTCGCTGGAGTCCACGCTCGACAACGGCGACACGGTCGAGGTCTTCACCTCCAAGGCCTCAGGCGCCGGCCCCTCACGCGACTGGCTCGGCTTCGTCAAGTCCCCGCGCGCCCGCAACAAGATCCGCGCCTGGTTCACCAAGGAGCGGCGCGACGAGGCCATCGAACAGGGCAAGGACGCCATAGCGCGCGCCATGCGCAAGCAGAACCTGCCCATCCAGCGCATCCTCACCGGCGACTCGCTGGTCACCCTCGCCCACGAGATGCGCTACCCCGACATCTCCGCGCTCTACGCCGCCATCGGCGAGGGCCACGTCTCGGCGCAGAGCGTCTGCCACAAGCTGGTGCAGGCCCTCGGCGGGGAGGACGAGGCCAAGGAGGACATCGCCGAGACCGCGCCGCCGATGCCGGCGCGCAGCTCCCGCCGGCGCTCGAGCGCCGATCCCGGTGTGGTCGTCAAGGGCGCGGGCTCGGACGTGTGGGTCAAACTGGCCCGCTGCTGCACGCCCGTGCCGGGCGATCCCATCATCGGGTTCGTCACCCGCGGCAACGGCGTCTCGGTGCACCGCACCGACTGCGTCAACGTCGACTCCCTCACCCAGGAGCCGCAGCGCATCCTCGACGTCGAGTGGGCGCCGACCCAGTCGTCCGTCTTCCTGGTCGCCATCCAGGTCGAGGCCCTCGACCGCAGCCGGCTGCTGTCCGACGTCACCCGCGTGCTGTCCGACCAGCACGTCAACATCCTCTCGGCGGCCGTCCAGACCTCCCACGACCGCGTCGCCATCTCCCGCTTCACCTTCGAGATGGGCGACCCCAAGCACCTCGGGCACGTACTCAAGGCCGTACGCGGGGTGGAGGGCGTGTACGACGTCTACCGGGTGACGTCCGCGCGGCGGCCTTCGTAGTCTGATCGAACGCTGTGGTGCGGTAGGCAGTGGTAACCGAACGCTGCCGTGCGGTTCGTCGGCCATTCCGCCGGACCCTCGCTGCTGCGGTCGCGCGCCGTCGCGGCGGACAACAACCGGGGGCTCCGCCCCCGAATCCCCACGGGGCTCCGCCCCCGAACCCCCACGGGGC